>JANOXT010000129.1:0-4799 GCA_031418555.1 Lysobacterales bacterium
ATGCATTCGCGACCGGCAGCGCCGGCTCGGCGATATTGGTGCTGCAAACGGTGCTGCCGCCGCTGTGGCGCTGTGACGCGCCGTCGCGTTTGCGCTTGGAAGGCGGTACGCATAATCCGCTGGCGCCCAGCGCGGATTTCATTGCCGACACGTATTTACCGGCGCTGGCGCGGATCGGGATTGATGCCTCGATCACGCTTGAGCGCCCGGGATTTTTTCCCGCAGGCGGCGGCATCCTGCATGCCACGGTGGCACCTGCGCCAACACTGCGCCATGCGGATTTTGTCGAACGCGGCGAGTTGGTATCGATCAATGCGGTGGCGATGCTGTCGGGCCTGGCCGCAAGCATCGGCGAGCGTGAGCTGCAGACGCTTGCGAAGCGGCTGCAGCTGAAGACCGATGCCCTGCATCTGCATCAGGTTCGCCCAAGCATCGGGCCGGGCAACGCACTGTTGGTGCGGGTGCGCCACGAGCATCATGCCGAAACATTCACCGGCCACGGCGAGCGCAGCCTCACTGCCGAAAAAGTCGCCGCGCGGCTTGCGGGTGACGTGCGGACCTATCTAAGCAGCGGCGCCTGCGTTGGCGAACATCTGTCCGACCAGCTGTTGCTGCCGATGGCGTTGGCCGGCGGCGGCACGTTCGTCACGCACTACATGAGCGAACATCTGCAGAGCAACGCGCGGCTGATCGAAAAGTTTCTTGCGGTTGAGATCACGTGGTCGGAAATCGCTGCCGGAATGTGGAAGGTGGTAATCGCCGAATAGTCGGGTGATTGCAAGATCGAACGATGCATCCAGCACGATTCGATGTTGTGTCATCGCTGGCTTCGATCCAATCGATCCCGTCACGAGGATGACGGGATCGATGCGGAGGCGCGGTCAGCTGTGTGATCAGAACACCTTGTAGACCTGTCCGGTCTGGGCGCCTTCGACGCTGCGGCTGAAGCCCAACGCGGCACGTGCGGCCGGCACGGCTTCGAACCCGCGGAAGTACGGCGCATAGCCGGACATCGATTCCTGCAGCACATTCGGGCTGACCGCATTGATGCGCACACCGCGCGGCAGCTCCAGCGCCGCGGCACGGACGAACGCTTCGACCGCGCCGTTGACCAGCGAAGCGGAGGCGCCATAGCGGATCGGATCGTCGGTGAGGATGCCCGTGGTGAGGGTGATCGAACCGCCGTCGTTGAGCAGCGGCGCGGCGAGCAGGGCGAGGTTCACCTGGCCCATCAGCTTGTCGTTCACGCCCAGTGCCCATTGTTCCGGAGTCAGCTCAAGCAGACCGCCGAACGCGACGTTGCCGGCGGCCGAGACCACAGCGTCGACCGGACCGACCTGGGCGAGGGCGGCGGCGATGCTGGCGCGGTCGGTCAGGTCGATACGCACATCGCCGCTGCTGCGGCCGGCGGCGATGACATCGTGACGGGCGCCGAGTTCCTGGGCGACTGCACGACCGAGGGTGCCCTGGGCACCGATCATTAGAATCTTCATTGGGGTCTCCGTTGTTTCTGTCAGGCCGGCAATTCGGCGGTGTGAAGAGTCTGCACCTGCCCACAAAGCTTGATTAGACAGGGGATCGAAGAAATACTGTTTCTATATGGAAACAATGTCGACCCGTATTGATCGGATGCTGTGCTTCGCCGCGGTGGCCGAGCGCGGCAGCTTCACGGCGGCTGCAGCGGCCTTGGGTTACTCCAAGGCGCATGTCAGTCGACAGGTGGCCGAACTCGAACGCGAGCTCGGTGCCGAACTGCTGTTGCGGACCACGCGCCGGCTGTCGCTGACGCCGTTGGGTCATCGCTATGCGGAGCAGGCCGCGCGCCTGCGTACGACCTTCGACTAGGCGCAGCAGCTGATCGCTGCGGAACGCACCGAGGTCGCCGGAACGCTTCGGATCACGTCGGCGACCACGTTCGGCGAACTGTTTCTGGTCGATCTGATCGCCGCATTCCAACGGACCCATGAACAGGTCGAAGTGGAGCTGGATCTGAGCATCCAGCGTCGCGACCTGCTCGATGGTCATTACGACTTCGGCTTTCGAAGTACGCGCACGCTGGAAGAGCGACTTGTGGCGCGCGCGGTCGGGCTGGTGCGCGAGATCGCGGTCGCCAGCCCAGCGCTGTTGGCGGCTTCGGGCATACCGCGACGGCCTTCGGAGCTCGCGTCCTTGCCGGCGCTGCGCAACAGTCATTTCCGCGACGATCCGGAATGGGTCTTCGTGCGTGGCCGCGTCAGTGAAACCGTGCGGATCCGGGCGCCATTGGCGATCAACAATTTCAACGGCATTCTGCGCGCGGCCGAACTCGGTGTCGGTGTCGGTGTCGGACGTCTGCCGCTGTACATGGTCGTGGAGGGGCTCGCCGACGGTCGCCTGTGCCGGCTCGTGCCGGATTGGGAGATCGCGCCGCTGCCGATGTATCTGGTCCATCCGCAGCGGAATCACCCGACCCGGCTGCAGTCGGTGTTCCGTGCGTTCGCCATCGCATGGCTCGACGCGCCGGAACGGCAGGCGTTGTTGCGGTGATCGAAGCGAGCGGCGAGCGTGCACATGCGTGGCCTGTGCGTAAAGCCGGGACCCGACGATGTCAGGCCCAGACGGCGACGGTTATGGCCGTGAGCTTCAACTGAAACGTGGTCCACTGCTTTCGTTCTGCGGCGATTTGGCTGCGATCATGGTGGTGTCGTCCTGCTGTTTTGCGGATGCCGCACCGTTAGCGGCCTGTACCAGTGCAACTTGCGCCAACGACTCCTGTGCCGGTTGTCTGGCCGCATCCTGAATCACGACGCTGACGGTCCTGCAGAATTCGGAGCGTTCGTCGCCCTGTACGGCGATCAATCGCGTGCCGTCCTTGTTGAGCATCACTCGATTGGCATTGATGATGTCTTGCCTGACCGCAGCCAGAAGCAACGCGGACGCGACGTTGTTGTTCCATTCTTCGGGTGGGCCTTCGTGACGTATTGGATCCTTTTCAAATAAATCTCTCACCAGCTTCGCCATTGGATGAATCGGCTCGCCGCATACGACATATCGAGCGTCTTCAAAAGACGTATGCGATCGGCTGTCTTGCGATGCGGGATTGCCTACCGGATCATTGTTGCTGGCAGGAACCACCAAATCCGAGCGCTGCTTCGGTTCTGGTGTAGGAGCCGTAGAATCGATTTTTTTAGGCTCCGCCAAGCTCTTTTGACTATCCAGATATTGTTTCACCGGATCCTGGATCCCAAGCTTGGTCGCGACATCAATCAGGAATTCACGTTCGCCCTTACCGTCGCCCAAGCCCTTCACGGACTTGCCGAAGGTTTCGGTCGTCGCGTTGATCAATGCCCGTGCGGCGGCTTCTTTGTAGAGCTGGGTTTTGTCGAGCTGATCGTCTTTGGCGAGTTTCCTGGTCGTGTTCTGGTATTCCTCGATCAGATTCTTGCTCAAATTGACGCCGAACTCCTTGATCCCGTCGGCGCCGGCGCTGAATCCGTATTTGTCGAGCTTCAGATTCTTTCCGACCGCATTCAACGTCGCGTCGCCGACGCCGTGCAGAATGGCGTTGCGCATGACTTCCTGCCTGTCCAGATTCGGATCGTCCTTCAGCGACTTTTCGGCCTCTGCGATACGCTTCGTCACGTTTACGGCGGTGTCGTTGATGAATTCTCCGACCTTATCGATTGCTTTTTCTGCTTTTTCTGATTTCACGGCCAGAGACACCACCATTTTCGTACCGTCTTTAGCAACCTCGGCCAAGGCTTGATCGGCAGTGATGTCGCCACTCGAATACCGAAGCCCATTACACAGTTGATTAATGCTGAACTCGCCGATGGCACCCACAGGCCCCGGGATCTTGCCGATAATGCTTGAGACCTGTTTGGCCTGCTCGAAGCCAGCTTCATAACTGTCGTTGAGACGCTTGACCATCTGTTCCGGGGTCAGATTGCGATGATCGGGAAACAATTCATCCATCCGTCTGTTTCCCAGCGACAAGGCTGTTTCGAGCCTTGTCTGGGAGTTAAGCAGGTTTGGGTTTTTCGCGTCGTTACGTGCATTTTGAAGCGCAAGCGCATCGCCGTCAGCGCGATCAAGATAATAGCCGGTATAGGCGCCCAGTCCGTGGCGTGTATTCTTGCTTTGATACCAGTCGTTGATGGCGGCGAATTTTTCTTGAAGGGCGGCAGCTTCCTTGTCCAGGCCGGCCAGATTATTTTTATATTCTTCGCTGAGTTTCGCAGGTGGAGGCGGGTTCTTGAGTTCTTCCTTTGATCGGGAGAGGAAGTCCCGCTGCATTTCCACAGTGACCTCCATTTCATAGCCGAAGACTTTTTTGCCGTCCACAACGAACTCGCCGCGCTCACGCAGTTGGCCCGATGGTATTGCCGGAATGATGATCGGTTTCTTCTGGTCATCCATAGTGCTGATCATCGCGCCGACCAGACCATCGAAACGATCCGAGCTCAACGGTAGCGTGTTGCGCTGGGCGATATCGGCGCACATGAACGAATAAATCGTCTCGTCACCCCAATCGCGGCCAGCTGGGATGATGATTTTGTAGGGCTTGAGGCCGTCGTCCTGGGTTGTCTTGGTTGCATCGCTGCGGGCTTGATCAACGGTGACATTCATGAGGCGTTCGCTCCAGAGGGCAGAAAAGAAAAAAGTGCTTCTCTATGTCTGTCGCAAAAAACAGCGCTCAGCCTTCATCGCTCCGACGGGGGGGGGGGGGTCCCAAACAACGCTGTTCTCAAGTGAGGTTGGGAATCGCTATCGCCTCGAAACGCCAGCCTGTCGAAGAATTTCCCGGGTTTCGCCCAGGA
>JANOXT010000130.1:0-9210 GCA_031418555.1 Lysobacterales bacterium
GGGCAGCCCGGTCACGGTGCGCGACAACAGCGGGTTTTCGCGCCTGCAGTTCAGCCCCGACGGAAAGCATATCTATCTGATCGGCGACGGCGCGTCCTCCGAAGGCGATCGCCCGTTCCTTGATCGCTGGAATCTGGACGACAACAGCAAGCAGCGATTGTTTCGCTCTGAAGCCCCGCAATACTCTGCCGTTGCGGCGGTACTCGACGACAACGCTGGGAAAATCCTGATCACCAGAGAATCGCCCACCGAGCCGGTCAATTTCTATCGCGTCGATCTCGCCGCGAAAGTCTCGCCTGTCGCGCTGACGAACTTCCCGCATCCCACGCCGCAGCTCAAGGATGTCAAGAAAGAGCAGATCCGTTACAAGCGCAAGGACGGCGTGGAACTCACCGGCACGCTGTATCTGCCGCCGGGCTTTCAACCCGGCCTCGACAAACCATTGCCGCTGTTGATGTGGGCGTATCCTGGCGAGTTCAAATCTGTAGAAGCGGCATCCCAGGTCACCGACTCGCCGTATCGTTTCAATGCGATCAGCTATTGGGGACCGCATCCGTTTCTGGCCCGCGGCTATGCGGTGCTGGACAACCCGTCGATGCCGATCGTCGGCGAAGGCAGCAAGGAGCCCAACGACACCTATCTGCCGCAGCTCATCGCCGATGCCGAAGCTGCGATCGACGAGGTCGTGCGTCGCGGCGTGGCCGACCGCAATCGCGTCGCCATCGGCGGGCATTCCTACGGCGCTTTCATGACCGGCAATCTGCTTGCGCATACGCGGCTGTTCAAGGCCGGCGTTGCCCGCAGCGGCGCCTACAACCGCACGCTCACGCCGTTCGGTTTCCAGTCCGAAGAGCGTAATTTCTGGGCCGCACGCAACACCTATCAGACCATGTCGCCGTTCAACTATGCCGATCAGATCAAAGATGCGCTGCTGATGATCCACGGCGAAGAAGACAACAACTCAGGCACCTTCCCCATCCAGAGCGAACGCATGTTCGCCGCCGTGAAAGGCCTCGGCGGCACCGCGCGTCTGGTAATGCTGCCGAAGGAAAGCCACGGCTATCGCGCCCGCGAATCGATCCTGCACATGCTGGCCGAAACCGACGCATGGCTGGATCTGTATGTGAAGAATGCGAAGCCGGCGGACGTTGCACCGACCATCCAACCCGCAGTCAAGTAATCGTTCACTGTTTCCCTCTCCCCGCATGCGGGGAGAGGGTGCCCGAAGGGCGGGTGAGGGGTGAGGCGCCGGTCGTCTCGCAGTTGAACAGGACACCAGCACATCGCCGCAGTCATCGGCGGCGCTTTTCCCGCATCGCCGATGGCATTGGACAAGCGCGCATCGCCACCCGATGATGGTTTACAGCGCGGCCGTAATGCACACATCGACAGGGAGCCTCACCATGAACGAGAAAGTCAAAGTCGGCCTGGACGAGTGGATCGTCGCCGACCGCACCAAAACCGATCTGATGACCGACGGCCTGTCAGGCTGTGTCGCGGTGGGGCTGGCCAAGGGCGACAAGATCTCGCTGGCGCACGTCTTTTCAGACTGCACCGCCGACAACTGGGACGCCTACAAGGGCAAGCTCGATGCCGCGCTCACCGCCTCTGGCATGGGCGATCTGCACGGCGGCAAAGCGGTGCTGGTCTGTTCGCAGGGCGACATCACCGCGGGCAGCAGCGCCTATTTACCGCAGAAGCTCAAAGGCTGGCTGGAGGAGAAAGGCGCGGAAGTCTCCATCCAGAAAGACAACGGCTGCATGATGTCGGCCGCCGGCGGCCCGCTGACCTGCACGCTCAAGAAAGATGCCGATCCGGATCTCTATCGCTTCGGCTTCAAGACCTCTTCCGACGAACCCGATGGCATGTCCCATCGCGGCAAGCTGTCCGACGGGGCCAAAGCCGCCGGTCTGCCGTACCCGACGCAGGCCGATAAGGATTATGCCGGCCCGCTGCTGACCAGCGATACGCATCCAGCCAACGGGCTGTACAAGGCGATCGCGGCGAACCTGCCGGAAGAAGTGGGCGATATCGGCGACGAACGCAACATCGCTGCCGCATTGACCGTGCGCGCACTGAGGAAAGGCATCGTCGACAGCCCCGACGCGGTCAGCATCGGCGCTGGCGACAACACCGACCGGCTGTTCGTGCTCAAAGGCAGCGCCGACACCGGTAAATCCGCCTTCGTCGAAATGGGCCAAGTCGAAGAAACTTCGCTGAAATTCAGCAGCCGCGAAGCGGGCGATCTGCATCGTGCGCTGACGCCTGCGGTGGCCGTCGCGTCCGTGGCGGTGGTGGCGCAGGGTGAAACGCCGGCGGTGGCGGAGAAGCCTGCACATGGGGCGAGGTCGATGTAGGCGTTGATTGCAGCGTGTGTTGATCGTTGTGATTGATTGAAAATTGGATATTGATTGATGCTGTCTTCATCGGCAGCTGCGATTGGCTTTCGTGGGAGCGGCGGGAGCCGCGATGTGGATGGGTAGCGTAGGGCGGGCTCAAGCCAATCCGCATAGTGATACTGATTTACGATTGTCGTGTGCCGCATCATCGGTTTTTGTGGGTGATCACAGTTTATGACGATAGGATTGAGTTATCTCCTGCGTGCTACACACTAATTTGCGTTACATAACCCGTGTGTTAAGGAGGCAGGTGTGGGAGCGGTATACGAGGAGTACGGACGTTTCATGCGCTGGCTTCAAATAGCTGATGTTGTGCCGGATGTTCGTCGTGTAGCTAAAACTGTACATGCTAATTTGGACGTGGTTGCTGGTAGCGTCAGCGCGGGTGGACAGAGAGCAAGGGTTCTTGCACCACTTCTGCGCCAAGAGCTTGCACATATCGACGACCTGATCACCGAGACGGTGGATCAGGTGTCCATGGCGCCGTTGTCATGGTCTCGGCTTCGTAAGCTCACCGTAGGTCCGTTCCGTGGATTTCGACGTGAGGAGACCTTCGATCTGCGGAAGCCCGTAGTACTGTTCTATGGGCCCAATGGTAGTGGCAAGACAAGTCTCTGCGAGGCCATCGAATATGCACTTATCGGAGATGTTGAGGAGGCAGCGGCCAAGAGGATTGAATCTCTGGAGGGCTATTTTGACAACATCCACGAAGGGCGTCATGTATCACCTCAGCTATGGTCTGAGGGCGGTGCTGATGGCATTCCAATTACGGCCAACGAAGAGCTGTTACGCTTTGCGATCATTGAAAAAAATCGTATAGAAGGATTTGCCAGACTAGCTGCTCGCCCGCCAGCCCAAGCAAGTGCGCTCATCGCAACCCTATTCGGCTTGGACGCTTTCAATGACTTCGTTAACAACTTCACGAGTTCAATTGATCGACAGCTTTTTTTGGAAAGGTCTAAAAAAATTGCGCTTGAATTTAAGGAGGTGAAATTAGAGGTCGCTCGTCACAAAGTTGGCGCCAACGTGGCGGTAATGAAAGCGTTCGATCTGGAGCAGGAGAAAATCGCGTCCGATTTCGAGCAGGGATGTTCGTATATCCGTCTGATCGATCAGCTAGGCTCGTTGGAGAGCCCTGGGCGCTTGCAGGAAATTGCGAAACTGCTGGACGAGCAACTGCCAGTCAATTCGGGGGTGCGGCGGTCGGATATAGCCGCTCTTCGCCGCGATTTGCGCACGAAGTTCCGTGATCTAAATCAGTGCCGCGTGATGCTTGAAGAGCGTGTTGCGCAGGTGTCCTATCGTGATCTGTATCGGGCCGTAAAGACCTTGGAAGCCATTGCCCCTAGGATCTGCCCCGCATGTGAAACACCATTAGAAATGGTGACGAATAACCCCTATGAAAGGGCGGTTAAAGGACTGCAGCTTCTGCAGGACTTGGTTGCCTTGGAGGAGCGGAGCGAGCGGTTGCTTCATGAGTGCAATCAGCTGTCGCTTCGCCTCAAGGCTTTTATTGTGAGAGTGGATGGCTTTGCCTCACTTGAGGGGCAGGCAATCTCCGCATTAGCGGAATGGGGCCGATGCTCTGAACATACCCCGGTCTGGAAGGATGATCTGCTGAGCAGGGACGCATGGCGGGCATGTATACAGGCCGTGCGCGCCTTGGAGGTCAGGGATGCCGAAATTCAGCAGCGTATAGATCAACGAGTTGATCTCATTGCTGAGCGTGGACGCTTCGAAAGTGCTAGGGAAAGGCTTGTTGAACTCAGTGGTCGGCGAAGCCAGCACGTCACCCAGGTTGCGACGGAACAAGCGTTCATCGATACGTTTGAAGCGGCGAATACAGATTTAATCGCTGAAGTTGCCCATGAGGGTGCCGCCTACAAGCATGAGGAACGGATTCAAACCGCTTACGCAGAGTATCTCGATGCCGTGCGTCGCTACAGAGATGGTCTGCCTGAAGGATTGTTGGCCGATCTTAACGAGACGTCCTGCGATATTTATAACCAGTTCAATGCCGAAGATCACCAGAGTGACAAGCTTTCGTCGCTGTCGTTGCCGCTTCGTGGTGGAGATCGCATTATGCTAGCTTTCAATGGCTCCCCCAGCAGATTGCACGATGCGCTGCATGTGCTAAGCGAAGGACATTTGCGCTGTTTAGGATTGGCTATTCTCTTAGCCAAGAACATCAAGCTAAAGCTCCCGCTCCTAGTTTTTGACGATGTGGTCAATGCTATTGACCACGATCACCGCGCAGGGATCCGGGCGACCATCTTTGGCGACGTTCGTATCAAGGCCAAACAAATTCTGATCACATGCCATAGCAATGAGTTCATCAAGGACATTCAGAATCAGCTGGGAGAATCCATTTCTAAACTCTATGTATTAGATCATCACGCAGGTGATCACCAGCCCAGTGTCCGAGGTGGTACTGATCGTAACTATTTAGCCAGGGCGCGTAGTCGTCTTGACGATGGAGATCAACGCCAGAGTTTGGCATTTTGCAGACAGTCGCTGGAGAACCTAGCCACTCGAATCTGGAAGGCGCTTTACAATCAATCAAACGAGCTCGGCGCGATGCCCCTACTTCTCCGCTCGCCAACCAGTCGGCCAGAGCTGCGCGGGCTTACGATTGAGCTAGAAAAGCGTATAGGTCAAGGTATATTGCAGGGTGTCCTGACTGGCGAGAAATGGGTAGGCCGCCACGATGGATTAGAGGCGATTCTTAAGGTGCCAGAGAGACATTTGTTTTGGCAATATCTTAATAAAGGTACGCATGATGAAGAAGATCGCGAAGATTTCGAGATCCAAATTGTCCGATCAATTATTGAGGCGCTAACCGGTATTAGCTCAACATTCTGAAATGTTGATATGGAGAGGTGGGGTTTTGAAATAAAAGTACAGCTAGGCCGCTGAAAATTTATTATCCATTTAAAACATAATCTGGCCGGGTCAATAATGCGGCGAGGCTTTTTTGTTGCGCTCTCAAACACCGAACAAGAAAAAAACGGGGTCAGATTAGAATGTCACTTACTTAATCTTTTTCGGGTGGCCGCGCAATTAATGGGATCAAGTTGGCTTACTTCGCTCCCAATACTAGACAAAAGCAAAACGGTGCGCCAAGGCAGCACCCTATTGGATGAATGCTGGAACTGAACGCTTGATCGCGGCTCGCGCCGCTCCTACACAAGATAGCGGTCGCCGCAGTCGCGTTGTCAGCTGACTGAGATATCAAGCTGCCGCATCAATACGCTCCACAATTGTTTTGTTGCCTCGGGGTCCAGTGCCCATCGGCGTAAATCAGCACACAGTGCTCGACCGTCCACGCTTCGGCTTGGAGCGCCGCAGCTTTACGCCCCGTCTTTCGGGCCCTGAACGCCGTCTCGCGGATGCGTCTGATCCTTTGAGTGCAGTCCAGTATCAGATGGGGCGCTGTCGATCGTTTGCTGTCCGCTGCGCATGGCGGCTGACGTTGGAAGCTGAAACACAGGCCAATAGATCCGCGCACCCACAGATCCGCGCAGCCAACGCGGAAGACTGTCGCGCAGAGGCCGGTGAATCGAGTCGGCCAGGCACGGCTTGCCTGCGTGATGTTTGGCCACCGGTACCTGCGGCTGAACTGAGCCGATATTTCCATCACAGGAGAACGACATGGTGAAGAAAGCAAAAGCCAAGACCGGCGCCGAGTCGCCGCAGAACGTAACGCCATTGCAGGCCATACCGCATCGCCCGCACATCTGCTTCGAGCGCATCATTCCCGACTCCCAGGATCCGGAACGGCATGTGCGCCGGGCATTGCGCGCCGAGATGGTGGCAGGCGCCGGCCGCAAGCTGTCGGCCGATGAGGTCGGGCACGTGACGCGCATGGCGTTGGTGGCATCCAAGCGTTGGGCCCCGGGCTACGTGCTGCGCTGCCGTTTCTTGGACGGCAGCGCTGCGATGCAGAAAAAAGTACGCACGCTGAGCAAAGAGTGGGAAAAACATGCCAACGTCACCCTCAAGTTCGTGAGCAATGCCCCTGCAGAGGTGCGTATCTCGTTCTACGCGGATGACGGCTCCTGGTCTGCGGTAGGCCGCGATGCGCTGAATACCAGCTATTTTCCTCCGCATCTGCCGACCATGAATTTCGGGTGGGTCCGCGACAACTCCCATCCGGATGAAGATCGTGCGGTGATCGTTCACGAATTCGGCCATGCGCTTGGCTGCGTCCACGAACACCAGTCGCCCACCTTCAACCGCAAATGGAACAAGGCTGCAGTGCTGCAGTATTTTCAAGGGCCTCCGAATTTTTGGGACAATGCCGACATCGAGCACAACGTCCTGAAGAAGTATTCGCCCACTGGTATCCGGGCAACAGAATTCGATGCGAAATCCATCATGCTGTACGCGTTTGATGCAGCGTTGTTTGCAGACGGCAAAGGCGCCACCAACGAGAACTCGCAGCTGTCGCCGACGGACCGCAGCATGATCAGGAAAATGTATCCCGCCTGAGATGTTGCGAAACCCTTGGCAGCCCCGCAGCCCGGGCGTCGCCCCGCGACATCTTGGCCGTACCTTGCGGGTGTTCTCGTTGAAATCGTGGATGAGGCAGTCTCGTCTCATCCGATCAACCCGGAGCATTGTCATGGCACTTCGCAAGGTCAAGTCACGTCTGGATTTCGTTCTGCAGATCACCGATTACTTCAACGGCCACTGGGAAGATCCGGGCTGGGGCCGTCAGCCGGCGAATCAGGCGCTGATCGCGCTGGCGATTCGCGAACTTGCCGGCGGCATCACCGATGCAGCATTGCAGAAGCAGATCAGCGACGCTGCCGACAAGGCGATTGCCAGGAGCGCCGCTGCGGTCAAGTAAGCGCGATTGATCCGGTCGAGAAAAGTTTGAACGCTGCGTTGGTTCGCAGGAGGGCCTTCAGGCCCGACCTTTTTTCACAACAAACCCTGTCAAACGCCCGCTCGGGGCTAAAGCCCCTCCTACGCGTGCATCGCCATCGAATTCAAACTGGTGTGAGCCGGATCAAAAAGCCGAAAGCGGGAGGCTGTCGTGCAGATACAGGCCATGGTGTCGTCGTTGAAAGTGCGGCTGGGCCGCGCGCCGCCGACTACGCCGCCGGATGTCGAGGCGGTCAAGGAGGCGGAGCTGGAGGTCATCCTGGGCCAGGAGGCGCATTACGATCCCAAGGATGTCGAAGCGTGGGGGCTGGCGCTGTCCGGCGGCGGGATCCGCAGCGCGACCTTCGGGCTCGGCGTGCTGCAGGCGCTGGCGCGGCACGATCTGCTGGGGTGCTTCCACTACCAGTCCACGGTCTCCGGCGGCGGTTACATCGGTGCGTTCCTGCAGGGCCTGATCCGTCGGCGCGGTTTCGATGAAGCCTTCAAAGTGCTGCGCTCGCGTCTGGACGAGCGCCCGGAAATGTCCGACGTCACGACCGACGCCACGCATGACGAAGCGGCGCGCGCGGCGGCGCGCATCCGCCAGCCGATCCGGCATCTGCGCGAGTACAGCAATTATCTGAGCCCGCGGAAGTCGCCGCTGTCCGGCGATACGCTCGGCATGGTCGGTACCTATGTGCGCAACGTGCTGCTGATCCAGCTGCAGCTGTGTGCGCTGATTCTGGCGATGACCCTGCTGCCGCTGCTGCTGTACGCCGGCTTCATCGGCGTGGCGCGCGCGCAGCCGGTGCTGACCCCCTCGCTGGCCGGTCTGCTGGGCATGCTGGCGGTGGCGCTGCTTGCCTACGTCACCACCTACGTGAACCGCCGCACGCGCGCGCCGGGTGGGGTCACAGACACGCCACCGGCGCGGATCGCATTGGCCGCGATGACGACCATCGTGCTGTTGGCCGCCGCGTCGTTCGTCGGTGCAATTGGGTTGGCGCATTATGACGGTCTGCCGGCGCCGCTGGAGTCTGCGCTGGCGCCGCTGCAGCTGGCGCCGGTGATGCGTCTGGGCGTGGCCAGCGGCGTGCTGTACGTGTTGATGTGGGTGGCGTGGCTGCTGTTCGACCGCTGGCAGGCGCACATCGCCGCCGACGATACGCCGCCGTCGACGATGCAACTTCACGTCGGTCGGTTTCTGATGTCCACCGTGGGCGCTGCGATCTTCGCCGGCGTCGCCATCGTGGTCACCCACGCGGTGCTGAAGCAGGGACTTGCCGACGATCACAACGACTGGCACGTGATGATCTTCGGCCCGACCGTGGTGATGGTGGCGGTGGTGCTGACCGGCATTCTGCATCTGGGTCTGGCCGGACCGGCGTTGAGCGATCTGCAGCGCGAAATCTGGGCGCGCGTCGGCGGCAAGACCGCCGGTCTGGTGGTGCTGGGCGTGACCCTGACGCTTGCATTGACCGTGTACGGCCCGTGGCTGTTGATGCAGTCGGTAGCGCTGGGCGGCGCGCGGTGGAGCAGCCTGGGCTGGGCGGGCGGGCTGACGTGGCTGTCCACGACCGGTATCGGTTTGTTGGTCGGCCGCAGTGCGGTCGCAAGCCAAGGCGCATCCAAGCGCGGGCGGCTGCTGGATCTGGTCGCGCGCATCGCCCCATGGGTCTTCATTCTCGGGCTGGTGGTGGTGCTGAGTCTGGCCGGTCAGGCGCTGCTGCAGGTCATGGATTGGGACGCGCGCATGGCGCCAGAACCCGCACTGCAGACGCACGGCTCCTGGCAGGTTTCGCTGCAGTCGTATCTGTTCTGGCTGGATCGCAACGTCACCCTGCATCCGGGTTCGCTGGTGCTGGTGACCGTGATCGCGCTGGCGACGTGGCTGCTGTTCGGCTGGGCGGTGAACGTCAATGAGTTCAGTCTCAACGCCTTC
>JANOXT010000131.1:0-3272 GCA_031418555.1 Lysobacterales bacterium
ATTGCGACGTCAATGGCTTTACGCCATAGCGTTTTTCGCCTGCGGTGACGGCAAGATCCAGGCGGTTCTGATTTGGCGGCAGCGGGCAAGTCGCGAACGGCGTGAATGCGCACGGCGGGTTGTAGGCGCGATTGAAATCGATGAAGACCCTGCTCTTGGCATCGGGGCGCGGCACGTTGAGGTAGCGGCCCGCGCCGTAGGTCTCATGGCCGCTGGTGCGGTCGGCGATGATCAGCGACAGGGTTTTTTCGCCTTCGTCCAGCGCTTCGATGCGGTAGGTCTTGCCGTCGCGCGGGAAATCCAGCGCGCCAGGGTTGGGCAAGTTCTCGGTGGTGCCGATGATGGTGGCGATCGGCAGCGTGGTGCCCACAGGATTCGGTATGTAGGTCGCCTCGATGCGCCAATCTCGATTGGCCGGCCAATAATCGAGACCTGTGAACTGGGCGCGGGTCGGCGCATCGGCGTGCTTGATGCGCAAGGCGCGATTGCCGGCGCGTTCGATCACCGTAAGCTTGCCCTTGCCTTCGTCGAAGCCCAGCACACTGGGCGAACCGCCGCTGTCGTCGTTCAGCTCGACCCGGCCTTTCAAGGGCTGGCCGTCCAGCGTCAGCGCGAGCCCCCGTTCCGGAGTGAAGAACACTTTGCTGCCGTTGCGCTGGAACATGCCCAGCGACGGCGGCCCGATAGCGATGCGGATACCGCTGCGCGCGCTGCTGCCGACATAGTGCGACGGCAGCGTCAGCCAGTGCAGACCGATCAGACTGGTCCAGCCATCGGGCTGGGTCAGCTCCTCCTGGCGCTGGATACGCCACAGATTTTCTTCCGACAGATACTGCGCTTCGGCCGCGCTCAGCGGCGTGTTTTCATCCGCTTTCTTGTCGCTGCAGGCCGACAGCGTCGCCAGCAACAGCGACAGCGTTGCGACGCGCGACACCGCACGCCCAGCGCGAACGGCACCAATGATGTGATGCATGTGAATCCTTTCCATGTTCAACGCCCCCTCAAAAACCAGCGATCGATGTCGCTCAACATGAATGTCGCCCAGGTCGGGCGTCCGTGATTGCACTGCCCCGAACGTTCGGTGGCTTCCATCTCGCGCAGCAGCGCGTTCATTTCCGGAATGCTGAGGCGACGGTTGGCGCGCACCGCGCCGTGGCAGGCCATCGTCGACAGCAATTCATCGCGCGCTGCGGCCACCCGTCTGGATGCGCCGTGTTCGACCAGATCGGCGATCACGTCGCGAAACAGCGCTTCGACTTCGCCGTCGGCAAGCAACCCCGGCACACCGCGCAGGGTCAGGCTCTGCGGGCCGCTGCGGGTAATTTCGAAACCGAGCGCGGCCAGGGTTTCGGCTTCGCGTTCGGCGGTATCCGCTTCACGTTCCGACACCGCGATGGCCTGCGGCACCAGCAGCGGCTGCATGCGCAGGCCGACGCTGTCGTGCGCGGTCTTGAGCTTCTCGTAGCCGATGCGCTCGTGCGCGGCGTGCATGTCGACCACGATCAGGCCATCGGCGGTTTCGCTGAGCACATAGATGCCGTGCAGCTGCGCGATGGCATAGCCGAGCGGCGGCACTTCGCCTTCCACCGCTTCGGGCAACGGACGCACAGCGGGCTGCGGGTGCGACGATGGCGCATACAGGGCGGTGTACGCGGCGCGGGTTTCGTCGACGCGCAGCCCCAGGCCCGTCTGCGGCATCGGCCGGTTCCACTGCGGCATCCCGCCACTGTGCGTGGCATCGCTGTGCGCAGCCCACTGTTGCGCGCCGGCGTCGCTCGGTGCCTGTTGCGGAAAGCCGGCAGGCTTGGCGTCACCCACACCCGCAGTCATGCCGGCGCGGGTTTCGGCCAGCGCGGCGTGAAGCGTGCGGTAGACGAAATCGTGGATCGGCCGCGCATCTCGGAAGCGCACTTCGTGTTTGGCCGGATGCACGTTCACATCGACCCGACGCGGATCGATCTCCAGAAACAGCACGTACGCTGGCTGGCGGCCGTGAAACAGCACGTCGGCATAGGCCTGCTTCACCGCGTGCGCGACGCTGCGGTCGCGCACGGCGCGGCCGTTGACGTAGAGATACTGCTGGTCTGCACTGGCGCGCGAATAGGCCGGTCGCGCGATCCAGCCGGACAGACGCATGGTGCTGCCGCTATCCGTGGACAGCGGCGCGGCGTGATCGACCTGCAGTGCATTCGCGAGAAACTCCTCGCCCAAGGTTTCCGACAAACGCTCGCCGGAGAAGAGCACGCCGCCGCTTTGATCGCCTTTGTAGCGGCGCAGCGGTTTGCCGTTGTGGCTCACGCGCAGTTCGACATCGGGGCGCGCCAGCGCAAGCTGCCGCAGCCATTCTTCGATGTGGCCCAATTCGGTGCGTTCGGCGCGCAGGAATTTGCGGCGCGCAGGCACGTTGAAAAACAGATCGCGGACTTCGACCGTGGTGCCGGTAGCCTGCTGTTTGGGCGCGATGTCTCCCACGCGACCGCCTTCGACCGGCAGTGCGCTGCCGTGATCGTCGTCGCCACGGCGCGATGCGATGCTGAAGCGGCTGACCGACGCGATCGACGGAAGCGCTTCGCCGCGGAACCCGAGCGTGGCGACCGCTTCAAGATCATCGAGCGACGCGATTTTGCTGGTGGCGTGGCGCTGAACCGCCAGCAGCAGTTCGTCCGGTGCGATGCCGCCACCGTCGTCGCGCACGCGGATCAAACGCACGCCGCCGTCTTCCAGATCGATGTCGATGCGCATTGCACCCGCATCGATGGCGTTCTCGACCAGTTCTTTGACTACCGACGCCGGGCGTTCGATGACTTCGCCGGCGGCGATCTGATTGATGAGGGTATCGGGGAGCTGACGGATGGTCACGAGAGGAAGATAGCCTGCGTTCTGTAGCGTGCAATGGTCGATGAAGTACGCGGCACTGTCACCTGCGGGTGCGCTCGAACCGCATCACCCGGCCGCACAGCCCGGCAGCGCTGGCGCGCAGCGTTGAGCCGTCGCGCGCCTCCCAGACGAAGATATGCAGACCGGAACCGATGTCGCGGGTTGCCGGCCCCAGCATCGCCACCAGCGCGGACAGGCTCATATCGTCGCGGGCGCGTTCGAAGACCGCGCTGTCCTCGACAAGACGCCCCACCTCGACCCGCTGGCGAATGTCGGCGATCTTGTCGCGCTCGCTGTCGCGGTCGGAAACTGCGGTCGCTACCGGCCCGCAGCCAGCCGCCATGGCAGCGGTCAACATCATGGCGATCAATGGCGATTGACGCATCGGAAAACCC
>JANOXT010000132.1:0-2894 GCA_031418555.1 Lysobacterales bacterium
GATGCGTGGTGATGATGATGGTCTTGTTCTGGTCGAAGTATTCTTCGAGCAAGTGTTGATAAAACTGCTTGCGATAGAGAATGTCGAGGCCCAGCGTCGGTTCATCGAGTACGAGTAATTTGGCGTCGATCGCCATCACCAGCGCCAGATGCAACTGTACGATCATGCCCTTGGACATTTCGCGCACGCGCATTTTCTGGTTGAGTTTGGTGTTGGCGAGAAAACGTTCGCATTTGGCGCGGTCGAAACGCGGATGGACGCCGGCGACGAACGCAATCGCTTCGCTGACCCGGATCCAGCGCGGCAGTACGGCCACGTCGGCGATGAAGCACACGTCGTTCATCAGATCGTCGCGCTGGGTGCGCGGATCGCGTCCGAGAACGGTGAGCTCGCCGTCGAACGGGATCAATCCCAGAACGGCCTTGAGCGCGGTGGTCTTGCCGGCGCCGTTGGGGCCGATCAACCCGATGATCTTGCCTGGACCGATGTCGAAACTGGTGTTGTCGAGCGCCAGTTTGCTCTTGTATGACTTGCGCAGACCGCGCGCCGAGATGACCGGATGATGGGAGACGATGGCGTTCATGCGTCGCCTCCGTTGCGGGTCGGGGCCTGGGTCGAGGCGGACGCCAACAATTCCTGCATGCTCAGGCCCAGGCGCTGGATACGCTCCAGGACCAGCGGCCATTCTTCGCGCAGGAAGCGTTCGCGTTCATTCCCCATGAGTTTCTTTGCGGCTTCTTCGGTGACGTACATGCCCAGTCCTCTGCGTTTCTCGACAAGAGCCTCGTCCGCCAGTTCCTGATAGGCGCGCGAGACGGTGATGGGGTTCAACTGGTACTCGGCGGCCACTTGGCGCACCGACGGGAGGGCATCGCCCGGCTTCAACAGGCCGTCCAGCATCATTGCGATGACCCGGTCCTTCAATTGACGATAAATGGGAGCGCCGTCGCTCCACTGGATGGCGGTCATGATCAGCTCCTGTTGCCACGGCGCAGGCCCTGCGCAAATGAGAAGAAGGGCAGCGCCATCGCATCCCGGGCCTGGGTGCGGCGGCGAAGATGTGCTTTGGCTGCACTGGTGGTCGCCTGTGCCTTGGCTGCAGCGGCCGGAGCGACACCGGCATCGACAGCCATCCCGTCCGGGGCAGTGGCGGGGACGGCGAGGCCCAGGCCGGCGGTGATGAGGCTGGCGGTGAGTAGACTCAGCGCGATGCCGAGGGCGCGTACCGAATGGATCAGCTTGCGGTGCATGGCCAGCTCCTGTTCGTGTTAGGTGGTGTTGTATTCAACTATAACACTAAAACACGCAAGGTCAAGCCCCTTGGAAACCTTTGCGACCCAACTGAAGTCATACTTCCGCATTATTGATCCCCAGGAGTTTCCCTATGCCCACTTTTTCGACCAAAGTGCTTGTTCTAGCTGCCATTTTGGGATTGTCCACGCTGGCCTTTGCTGCTGGCGGCGGTCTTCTGGATCAGACCTACCGGCCGCTTGCCGGAAAAGCCCCGGTCAACATCGGCAAGGTCTATCGCGGCCAGGTATTGCTGGTGGTCAACACCGCCAGCAAATGCGGCTTTACCCCTCAATTCGAGGCGCTGGAAGGCCTGCATGCGCGCTACAAGACAAAAGGTTTCGCGGTGCTGGGTTTCCCCTCGGGCGATTTCATGCAGCAGGAATATACCGACGAGAAGAAGATCCAGGAGTTCTGCACGCTGACCTATGGCGTGAAATTTCCGATGTTCCAGAAGGTGCACGTCACCGGAGACGAAGCGACTCCGTTCTATAAAGCGCTGGCCAAAGCGACCGGGGCGACTCCGAAATGGAACTTTCACAAGTATCTGATCGGTCGCGACGGCAAGGTGGCGGCGAATTTCGGCAGCCGGACCAAGCCCGACGCACCCGAGGTGGTGGAGGCGATCGAGGCGGCTTTGCGCCAGCCTGCGCCGAAATAAGTCCTGGATAACAG
The DNA here is from genome assembly GCA_031418555.1 of Lysobacterales bacterium. Lineage (GTDB taxonomy): Bacteria > Pseudomonadota > Gammaproteobacteria > Xanthomonadales > Xanthomonadaceae > Lysobacter_I. The sequence goes on from JANOXT010000132.1 coordinate 1,966, forward strand.
ATAAAGGTGATTGCCCGCACCCGCGCCGGCCGCGACAATACGCGCCCGGCGCATGGCTTGCGGTCGCCGCTGGCTGTTTCGTTTCTTTCATCACTGGAGACATCAATGAGTGTTGGTTTTCGCGGCTTGGCCGCATGGATGGCGGCAGCGATGCTGTTGGTCGCAACGTGTACGCAGGCGCAAAGCAACGCTGCACCGAATGGACGCGTGCCGGCGACGGATCGCGAAAAGGTCAGCTATATGATCGGGGCGGATGTCGGCCGTTCGATTTCTGCGGTCGGCCCGGATCTTGATGTTGCTGCGTTCGAGCGTGCGGTGAAGAATGCGTTCGCCGGCGGCAAGCCCCTGTTGTCAGACGAAGAGTCGCGCGCCGTCGGCAGCGCATTGATGCAGCGCATCGGCGAGCGCACGGGTAAATCGACCCCCGGCGTGGCTCCTGGCACGAAAGCGCCAGTCGTGGCGAAAGACAAAGTCGGTTATATGGTCGGCACCGATGTGGGTCGTTCGCTGGCGCCGATCAAAGACGAGATCGATTTGCCGGTCTTCCTGCAGGCGATGCGTACGCTGGTCGCTTCGGGAAAATCGCAGATGACCGATGCCGATATGGATCAGGTGCGTGAGGCGTTTTCCAAACGTATGCAGGCTAAAGAGGAAGCACGCGCTGCCGATCTGGGGCGCAAGAATCTTGAGGAAGGCAATGCGTTCCTCGCGAAGAACAAGACGGTCAAAGGCGTGATCGCCACGGCATCCGGACTGCAGTACATAGTGCTGCGTCAAGGGACGGGCCAGCGTCCGCGCCCCAGCGATCGCGTGCGGGTGAACTATCAGGGCGCGCTGCTGGACGGAACCGTGTTCGACAGTTCCTATCAGCGCGGGCAGCCTGCCGAGTTTGCTTTGAATCAGGTGATCGCAGGCTGGACCGAGGGCGT
>JANOXT010000133.1:0-5498 GCA_031418555.1 Lysobacterales bacterium
ACATCGAGTCGAAGGACGAAAGCGAAGTCCGCAAAGGCTACGAACGCGTGATCCGCCCGCGTTTCGCCGATGCCAAGTTCTTCTTCGATGAAGATTTGAAGCAGGGCCTCGAATCGATGAACGAGGGACTGAAGACGGTGATGTATCAGGCGAAGCTGGGCACTGTGCATGACAAGGTACAGCGCGTGGCTGCGTTGGCGGAAAGCATTGCGGCTGAAGTGGGTGTTGATCCTAAGTTGGCGCGTCGTGCGGCGGAATTGGCGAAAGCGGATCTGCAGTCGCGGATGGTCAACGAGTTTCCGGAATTGCAGGGCATTGCCGGGCGGTATTACGCAGCGGCTGCGGGTGAATCTGCGGAAGTGGCTGCGGCGATCGATGAAGCGTATATGCCGCGATTTGCGGGCGATGCGATTGCGCCGAGCAAATTGGGGCAGGTGCTGGCGATTGCGGAACGGTTGGATACGTTGGCGGGTGGGTTTTTGGCAGAGTTGATGCCCTCTGGCAGTAAAGATCCATTCGCATTGCGTAGAACCGCGCTGGCGCTTTCGAGAACGATGATTGAATCAGAATCGAAGTTGGAGCTCTATCGATGCCTTTATGATGCATTGAAACATCCAGATTTAGAAATTCTGTTGCGCGTTTTCCTCAATAAGCGTTTCCACGAAAGTCAAAGTAGGTCTCGGCCAGACGAGCGCACAGAGCAACATACGGTTCCGCTCGGATTACAGCGAGCTGTCGTGGTGGACGAGATTGGAGTTTTTGTTGAGGAATTATACGAATTCAACATGCAGCGCTTGCGTAGCTACTACGCCGACCAAGGCGTCACTCCGCAGCAATTCGAGGCTGTGGCGGCGCTGATGCGTCCAATCGCGGCTCGCGCTGCTCCTACAACAGCGGGGGATTCTGTAGGAGCGGCGCAAGCCGCGATTGCTGGACATACCGTCAATGCTTCGGGCTCCCTCCTCGACTTCGACCGCCGCCTCAAAGCCATCGGCGAATTCGCCAAACTGCCCGAAGCCGAAGCGCTTGCCGCCGCGAACAAACGCATTCGCAACATCCTGAAAAAATCCGAAGGCGGCATCGCCGACACGGTGAACCCGGCGCTGTTCGCCGAAGACGCCGAACGCGATCTGCACGCCGCGGTGGAGCAGGCCATCGCCGACACCGACGATGCGCTGAAGACCCGCGACTATGTCGCCGTGCTGGGACGCCTCGCGCGTCTGCGCCCGGTGGTCGACACCTTCTTCAAAAAGGTCATGGTCAACGCCGACGACGCGGCCGTGCGCGGCAATCGCCTTGCGCTGCTGCAGCGTCTTGCCGACCGCTTGGGCAGCGTTGCTGCGATCGAACACCTCTCGGTCTGATCGTCCCCTCATCCGGCGCTTCGCGCCACCTTCTCCCCGCCGTGCGGGGAGAAGGTGAGCAGTAGGCGCTGCGTTTTCTCCCTCTCCCCGCGTATCGCACGGGGAGAAGGTGCCCGAAGGGCGGGTGAGGCCGCTCTTCGCGCCTGCTCTGCCGACGACATGCTGGAAATCCGTCGCGCAGATGACATCCCCTGTCCAGCGTTCTGTCATCTCGACCCGATAACGTGTCGGTCTCCGGACCATGACGTTGCCAATATGTTGAACCGTTATTTTGGGCTGTTGCTGGCGACTGTGTTCGTCGGCATTGGAACCGCTCCATCTGCCATGGCCGGCAAAGACCAACCTTGGGCGGAGATCCGCGTCGAGGGTGCTGCCGATGACGATCTGGGCGAATATGATGTGATGATGGTTTCGATCAACGGTGCCATGGATATCGACACCACATCGCTATACAAACTGTCGCCGGGCGTGCAGCGGTTGAAGGTCGCCAGTCTGAAGCGCGGCAAATATCGCGAGCTGTCAACACTCCCCTTCACGCTTGAGATGAGGCCCTGCATGCGCTACTCACTCGTAGCGAGCTATACGTCGTCGGATGCGGGCCGCCCGTGGTCGGTGGAGGTGAAGGACGAGAGCCCGATCAAAGCCTGCGTCAAGAAGTATGGCGGCAGTCCTCTGGCCGCAGCGGACGCTTCGCCATGAACATGACGGGCCGCGCTTTGATCGACTGAAAGGGTGCACGAAGGCGCAAGGCGATCTGCACGATTGCTTGGCGCATGCGGCGCAAGTCCGCTGGCATTCACCGAGTCCGCGGCGTGCCCGGGTATCCTGTCGCGATGCCAACCGCCTCCCGACCCGCCATCGCCGCAGTGTTGTTGACGCTCTGCGGCGCCGCGCACGCGGCGCAGATATCCGATGTCCGCATCGATGGACTCGACGAGGCGATGACCGCGAATGTGCGCACCGCGCTGTCGCTGGAGGACGCCAAGGGCAAGCGCGTATCCGATGCGCGGCTGGACTATCTGCTGCGCGTGGCCGAGGACGAAACCCGCGAGGCGCTGGAGCCGTTCGGCTATTACTCGCCCGTCATCACCATCAGCGAAAGCGGCGCGGGCGCGGCGCTGGCCGAGGATGCGCCGGTCAGCGTCGCCATCACCGTGCGCGCGGGCGAGCCGGTGCGGGTGCGCAGCGCCCAGGTCGCGATCGAAGGCGGCGGCGATGACGATCGTTATCTCAAGGAAGAACTCGGTGCGTTCTCGCCCAAGGTCGGCGATGTGTTCGAACATACCCGCTACGAGCGGAGCAAGGCCTTCATCACCCGCCGTCTTGCCGAGCGCGGTTATTTCGACGCCGATTTCGCCGCGCGCAAAGTCGAAGTGACGCGCGCGCAGCAGGCCGCCGATATCGATCTGCGCTGGAACAGCGGCGACCGCTACGCGATGGGCGAGATCGTCTTCGAGCAGACGCCCAAACCCGTGGTCCGCGATGCGCTGCTGCAGAAATTTGTGTACTGGAAAGAAGGCGACTATTACCACCAAGGCCGTCTGGACCGGCTGCGCAAATCGCTGAGCGGTCTGGATTACTTCAGCCGCATCGATATCGAACCGCAGCCGGAAAACGCCGTTGAAGGCCGCGTGCCGGTGAAGGTGCATCTCACGCCGGCCAAGCGCAGCATCTACACCGTCGGTGGCAGCTATGGCACCGACAGCGGATTCGGCGTGTCGCTGGGATTGGAGCGGCGCTATCTCAACGCGCGCGGGCACAAAGGTCTGGCGCAGCTGGATTACGCTGAAAAACGCAAGACGCTGACGCTGCAGCATCGGATTCCGGCATTCGCGTGGCGCGACGGTTGGTACACCACCAGCCTGCAGGCCTATGACGAACAGACCGATTACATCAATACCCGCCGCTACGAAGCGGTGTTCAGCCGCAGCGGCCAGTACAACCGCGATTTCAATCTGGTCGCTTCCGTGCATGCGCTGCGCGAACGCTGGGCCTACGACTACGACAGCCGCCTGCGCCCGGTGACCCTGTATCGGCAGGCGACTTATGTCTATCCGTCGCTGGTCGCCGAATACGTCAAGGCCGACGACCGCATCCAGCCGCGCAACGGCTTCGGCGGCACCGCCACGCTGCGCGGCGGCCTGCAGGGCGCGGGCTCGGACGCCAACTTCCTGCAGCTGCACGTGCGCGGCAGCTGGTTCCGGGGGCTGGGCGCGCGCAGCCGCTTGATCGTGCGCGGCGAATTCGGCGCGACCTACACCGACGACCTGATCGAAATTCCGCCGACGCTGCGTTTCTATGCCGGCGGCGACCGCAGCGTGCGCGGCTACGAGTACCGCGAGATCGGCCCGCGTATCGCTGCGACTGCGGGCCGCAAGGCCTATGCGCTGGGCGCGAAGAACGTGATCGCCACCAGCGTCGAGTACGAGCAGTACCTCACCGACAGCTGGGGTTTTGCGGCATTCGCCGACGGTGGCAGCGCGTTCGACGGACAGCCCGAGGGCTGGCGCAACGGCGTCGGTGTGGGCGTGCGCTGGAAATCGCCGATCGGGCCGCTGCGCGTGGATGTCGCGCGCGGACTCGACGACCCGGACGCGTCGTTCACCCTGCATATCAACGTCGGCGCGGATCTGTGAGCGAACAGACCTTGTCGCCGCAGCAGGAACGCGATGCGCGCATCGCCGAGCTGCGCACCCGTCGCCGCGCGCGCGCCCGCTGGCTGGCAACGCGCAGCGTGCTGTCGATCGTGGTCCTCAGCGTGCTCGCGGCGCTGCTGCTCTATTTTCTGTTCAACACATTGCGCGGGCGCGATGTGCTGTTGGGCCAGATCGTCGACCGTTTGCCCGAAGGCGATGCGCTCACGTGGTCGAGTGCAGAAGGGCCCGCGTCCGGTCCGATGATCCTGCACGATCTGCGCTATGTGCACCGCGGCTGTCCTGATGTGGACGGCAAACCGGTCGCATGGCCGGACTGCAAAACCGCGCTGGTCACCACCTTCACCGCGAAGCGCGTGATGCTGGACCCGACCCTACGCCCGCTGCTGGGCCGTCGCCTGCGTCTTGAAGCCCTGATCGTTTCCGGCGCGACGCTGCTGCTGCCCGAAAGCGATGCGCCTTTCGAGCTGCCGCGCTGGCCGCAGTCCTTGCCGGCGATCGCGCCGCCGCTGGCGCTGGAAGCCGATGCGATCCAGATCGATGATCTGAACGTGATCCGCGCAACGTCGCCGCAGCCCGAATCGATCATCCAACTGCGTCGCGTGCGCGGAGGACTGGTCGCCGAAGACGGCCGCCTGCATCTGGAGCGCATCGTCGCCGACACCGATCGCGGGCGTTTCGCGGTGCACGGCGACTACGCGCCGCGCGACCGCTATCGCATGCAGCTCACTGCCAGCGCAGTCTTGCCCGCAGCGGCCGGGCGCACACCGGCGCGATTGGGCCTGGCTGCGCGCGGCGATCTGCGTGCGCTCGACATCGCGCTTGTCGGCAACGCGCCGGCGCCGCTCAGGGCCCGACTCCAGCTGCAGGGCGACACGCAGCCGCGCTGGCGTTTCGAGGCCAACAGCGACGCGGTGACGCTGGCCGCGCTGCTGGGCAACGACGACGACACCGCGCCGTATGCCTTCGATCTGCGCGCCGACGGCATCGGCGGCGTGGCAAACGTGCAGGGCCGCCTTGCGCAGGGCGCGTTGTCGGCGACCGTGCTGCCGTCGAAGGTATCGGTCGAAGGTCAGGTGTTGCTGCTGTCGCCGCTGTCGGTGGCGCTGTTGGGCGGTACGGTGGCGGCGAACGGCCGCGCCGATTTCAACGACCCCGCCAATGCGCGCTTCGACGGCACTCTGCAGGCGCGCAAGCTGCGCTGGGAGGGCGATGCGAAGGAGACGGGCGCGGCAGATGCAGTGGCCGTCATCGGCGACGGCGATTTCAAACTCGCCGGCCGCCTGCGCGGCTGGACCGCGCAGGGCGACGCAACGCTGCTGCGTGGAAACGAGCGCGCCGCGGTGTCGATGCAGGCGCGCGGCGACGACAAGACCGCGCATATCGACACGCTGCGCGCGACGATGCCGACCGGTCGGCTCGACGGCAGCGGCCAAGTCTGGTGGCAGCCCGCGCTGCGCTGGCAGGCGGATGCGCGGCT
>JANOXT010000134.1:0-9180 GCA_031418555.1 Lysobacterales bacterium
TTTTGAAACGTCAGCGGCTTTCAAGCGGCTGTCTTGTGATGGAAACAGCAGCGGCTTGAAAGCCGCTCTGCACGCACTCGGAAAAAGATCGTAAACAGGCTCTTACAGATACCGCGCGGCCAGCAGCGCCCGCGTATGCGCGTGCTGCGGGTTGCGCAGTACATCGGCGGTAGTGCCGATCTCGACGATCTTCCCCGCTTCCAGCACTGCGATGCGTTCGGCCACCGCAGCGGCAGCCGCAAGGTCATGCGTGACGAACAGCAATGCAAGCCCGCGTTCGCGCTTCAGCGTCGCCAGCAGCGCGAGGATCTCGCGGCGGTGATGCGCATCGAGCGCCGAGACCGCTTCGTCGCAGACCAGCAGATCCGGATCGCAGGCCAGCGCGCGGGCGATCGCGATGCGCTGACGCTGGCCGCCCGAGAACTGGTGCGGGTAGCGCGCGCCCATGGATGCTTCCAGCCCCACCGCCGTCAGCAGTTCGCCGGCTTTGGCAAGACGTGACGCCGCATCGCCGATACCGTGGATGCGCAGCGGTTCGCTCACGATCTCAGTCACGCGCATGCGCGGATCGAGCGACGCGTAGGGATCCTGAAATACCACGCCGATGCGCTTGCGCATCGCCCGCAGTGCGGCGCCTTTGAGCGCGGTCAGTTCGATACCGTCCAGCCATACCCGGCCCTGCGCGCCGCGCAGCAGCCGCAACACTGCGCGGGCAAGCGTACTTTTTCCGCTGCCGCTTTCGCCCAGCAGTGCGAGGCCTTCGCCGCGATGCAGGGTGAGCGAAACATCGTCCAATGCCGGTTTGGATATTCGCGGGTATTGCATGCGCATGGCTTCGGCGCGGAGTAGCGGTTGCGATTGTGTAGGGGCGGCGGCTTTTAACAGCCGAATGGCTGGTAAAGCCGCGATAGAAGCGCCAGACGTTTCTCCGAATGAGTGCTCCGCATCGGCATTCGCGACTTCTGTCGCTCCTACATGGACATGCGGCAACCGATCCGCCTCGATCAATTCCCGCGTGTACGCATGCTGCGGATGCGCGAAGACCTCGCGCGTTTCGCCGCGTTCGACCACCTCGCCGTGCCGCAGTACCAGCACACGTTCGGCATAGGCGCCGACCAGCGGCAGATCGTGACTGATCAGCATCAGGCCCAGATGGTCTTCGCGGCGCAGCGTATCGATCAGATCCAGCACATCGCGCGCGATTCGGGCATCGAGCGCGGACGTCGGTTCATCGGCAATTAAATAACGCGGCCGGCTGCACAGCGCCAGCGCGATCGCGATGCGCTGCCGCTGTCCACCGGAGAACTGGTGCGGGTAGCGCCGCAGCGCGGCATCGGGCTCGGACAGCTGCACGCGCTGCAGCAGCGCGCGCGCCTGCGATTCCGGCTGTCCGTGCACGCGCAGGGTTTCGATCAGCTGCGCGCCGACCGTGCGCAGCGGATGCAGTGCGGCCAGCGGATCCTGCGGCACCCAGCCCAGCCTGCGTCCGCGCAGCGCAACATGCGCACGCGAACCCAGTGCGATGTCGGCACCATCGCAGGACAACGCGCCCGTGGCGCGCAGTCCCGGCGGCAGCAGCCCCAGCAACGAGAGCGCAGTGAGGCTCTTGCCGCTGCCGCTTTCGCCGACCACGCCGAGGCACTGGCCCGGCAGCAGATCGAGGTCGAGCGGACCGAGCAGTCGGCGCCCGCCGACATCCACTTCGAGCTGGCGCAGCGACAGCGTCATGCGGCAGCGGATTCGCGCGCGGCGTCGGCGCGCGGCACCGCATGCACATCCAGCCAATCGCGCAGCGAATCGCCCAGAAACTGGAACGCGGCCAGCGTGGCGACCAGGAACCCCGCCGGAAACAGCAGCGTCCACGGCGCGCTGTCGAGTTCCTGCACGCCTTCGGACAGCAGGGTGCCCCAGCTTGCGGAGGGTTCGTCCACGCTCAGGCCGAGAAAACCGAGGAAGCTTTCGACCAGGATGGCCTGCGGCAGAATCAGCCCCAGATACACGAACGCCAGCGGCAGCAGATTGGGCAGCGCGTGCCAGCGCAGCCGCTGGCCGAAACTCGCGCCCGCTGCAGTGGCCGCCAGCATGAACGGCATCTCGCGCAGCCGCGCGCTTTCCGCACGCATCACCCGCGCCAGGTCGATCCAGACATAGCCGCCGATCGCCACCAGCAGCAGCCACAGCGAACGCTCGAACAGCGTCAGCAGCAGAATCACGATCAGCAAGAACGGCAGCGCGCTGAACATATCCAGCACGCGCAGCATCAGCCGCTCCGCCCAGCCGCCCGCAAGTCCGGCGCTGGCGCCGAAGCCCAGCCCCACCACCAGCGCGACCACGCTGGCGAGAAACCCCACCGTCAGCGATAGACGCCCACCCGCCAGCGTGCGCGCCAACACATCGCGACCGATGGCATCGGTACCGAACCAGTGCCCGCCCACGCCCGGCGCCACCGACAGCGCATTCCAGTCCGGCCGGTGCGGATCGAAGCCGATGCACAGCGGCCCCATCCAGCACAGCAGCGCCAGCCCGCCCAGAAACAGCAGGCAGACGCGGGCCATCGGCGGCAGGGAGCGGAACCATCGCATCGGGCGATTGTAGGTGTCTTTTGTAGGAGCGACGGGAGTCGCGACGATGGGCCGATAGGCTCGCAGACAGCGGGAATTGGATCGAAGCGATCAGCCCCCTTCTTCGCTTTGAAGATTCCGCCGTACTCCCGGTCGCGACTTGACCAGCCATGCGGCTGTTGAAAGCCGTCGCTCCTACAGGAGCGGACCTCGAATCCCGGGCGTATCATTCCGCCATGACCTTTCCCTACACACGCCTACGCCGCATGCGCCGCAGCGAGTTCTCGCGTCGATTGATGCGCGAACACGTTCTCACCGCCAACGACCTCATCTATCCGGTGTTCGTCCACGAACTGGATGGCCGCACGCCGATCGCGTCGATGCCCGGCATCGAACGCCTGTCGATCGACGAACTGCTGAAGGTCGCCGAGCAGGCCAGCGAACTGCGCGTGCCGGCGCTGGCGCTGTTCGCAGTGACCGCGCCCGAGGCCAAATCGCTGGATGGCGTGGCCGCGTGGGACGACGACGGCCTGATGCAGCGCGCGGTGCGTGCGCTGAAATCGCGCTTCCCGGAGCTTGGCGTCATCACCGATGTCGCGCTGGACCCGTATACCTCGCACGGCCAGGACGGCTTGATCGACGACAGCGGTTATGTGGTCAACGACGAGACCGTGGAGGCGCTGGTGCAGCAGGCGCTGTCGCATGCGCGCGCCGGTGCCGATGTAGTCGCGCCCAGCGACATGATGGACGGCCGCATCGGTGCGATCCGCGAGGCGCTGGAAGTCGGCGGCCACATCCACACCCGCATCCTCTCCTACGCCGCCAAATACGCCAGCAGCTATTACGGCCCGTTCCGCGACGCGGTGGGCTCGGCCGGCGCGCTGGGTAACAGCAATAAATACAGCTATCAGATGGATCCGGCCAACGCCGACGAAGCGCTGCGCGAAGTCGCGCAGGATCTCGACGAAGGCGCGGACATGATCATGGTCAAACCGGGCCTGCCGTATCTGGATATCGTGCGCAGGGTGAAGGACGAATTCGGCGCGCCGACGTTCGTCTATCAGGTCAGCGGCGAATACGCGATGCTGAAAGCCGCGGCGCAGAACGGCTGGCTGGACGAGCGCGCGTGCGCGCTGGAAGCATTGGTCGCGTTCAAGCGCGCCGGTGCCGATGCGGTGCTGAGCTATTTCGCATTGGACGCGGCGCGCTGGCTGCGCGAAACAACATGAGCGCAGAGATGACCCAGACGTTTTCGGTACGCCGCGCAGCGTCGGAAGATGCTGCGGAGATCGCGCGGCTGTCGCTGCAGCTGGATCCGGCGCTGGACCCGGCCAGCATCGCGCAGCGGTTCGTGCGCCTGCTCGATCGCCCCACGCACGCGTTCTTCGTACTGGACGACGCGGACAGTGCGGTCGGCTTCGCCGCCGCCGAACACCGCAGCCTGCTGCAGTTCGGCGACCGCATCGAACTGGTCGCGCTGGTGGTCGATCCGCGCATGCGTCGACAGGGCGCCGGCGGCTCGCTGGTGGCCGCCGTCGAGGCCTGGGCCTGGCGGCGCGGCGTCGACACCCTGGTGATCCGCTCCAGCCTGTCGCGCGAGGCTTCGCAGCCGTTCTACCAGCAGATCGGTTACGCCCACGACAAGACCCAGCACGTCTACACCCGGAAGCTCACGCCATGAAACGCTACGCCGTCTTCGGTCACCCGGTGCTGCATTCGCTGTCGCCGAAGATCCATCAGGCGTTCGCGAAGCAGTCCGGCATCGCCATGGACTACACCGCGATCGAATGCGCGCCCGGCGATTTCGCCGGCACGCTGTCGTCGTTCGCGCGCGGCGGCGGCGAAGGCGGCAACGTCACCCTGCCGCACAAGCAGCGCGCGGCCGAACTGTGCGCATTGCTCAGCGCGCGCGCCAAACGCGCCGGTGCGGTCAATACGTTGATCAAGCACGGCAACGGCTGGCTGGGCGACAACACAGACGGCGCCGGCCTGGTCCGCGATCTCACCGGCCGCCATGGCCTGGATCTGCGTGGACGCCGCACGCTGATGCTCGGCGCCGGCGGCGCGGCGCGCGGGGTTGCGCCGGCGCTGCTGGATGCGGGCATCGGCGAACTGACCATCGTCAATCGGGATCCGCAGAACGCCGACGCGCTCAACGATCTGCTTGGTGAGCCCGGCCGCGTGCATTCGCGCTATTTCGACGACCTTGCGTCGCTGGGCGAATTCGAACTGATCGTCAACGCCACCTCGGCCGCGCGCCACGGCAGCCTGCCGACGCTGCCGATGGCGCTGGTCGGTCCGCGCACCGCCGCGGTCGATCTGAGCTACGGCGAGGCCGCGATTCCATTCCTCGCATGGGCCCGCGCCGCGCACGCGCATCACGCCATCGACGGCCTGGGCATGCTGGTGGAACAGGCGGCGGAAAGCTTTTTCCTGTGGCACGGCGTGCGCCCCGATACCGACCCGGTGTTCGCGGAGCTGCAGGCGCGACATGCCGCACTGATCACGGCGGACTGAAGCGATGGGATCGATCGCGCAATGGCTCACGCTGCTGGCATATTCCCTGCCCGAGTTGTTCGGTCTGGGGATCGCGCTCGCACTGCTGGCGACCAACGCACGGCAAGGCCCCGCGCGCAGGCTCGGCATGGCCGGCATCGGCGCGATGCTGATCGCTGCATTGTTCGGGCTGGGGCTGAGCGTGTATCAGCAGCTGGTGATTGCGAACGCCGGCACCGATGCGCAATCGATCCAGCGGATGTTCTCGATCCTCAGCGCGGTCCGCATTGCATTGAATCTGGTGTCGATGGGCGGGCTGCTCGCGGTCGTGTGGGGGCTGTGCAGTGCGACGCGGGCGGTCGCGAACGCGGACGACAGCCTCACATCTTCATGACATCGGCGTTTGTCGTCAGCCCGTATTGTGCGGAATGGCCCGGCGTCTTTCGCGGAATCCGCGATGAACTGATCGCCGTGTTTTCGCCGTTCGCGGTGGCCGTCGAGCATATCGGCAGCACATCCGTTCCCGGGCTTGCGGCGAAACCCGTCATCGATGTCCTGCTGGGCGCACATGCATTGACCGATATCGAATCGCGCATCGGCCCACTCGGTGAACTGGGTTACGCCTATATTTCGAAGTACGAGCGCGAAATTCCGATGCGCCGTTATTTCGTGAAGTCTCCCGCCGCATCGCTCCGCGTCCATGTGCATGGGGTCGAGCTTGACTCGCGGATCTGGCGGGAGCATCTGGCGTTTCGGGATGCGCTGCGTGCCGATCCCGATCTGCGTGCGCGATATCAGGCCCTGAAGCTTCGGCTTGCGGAAGCATTCGCCGATGATAAATCGGCTTATACGGCTGCGAAGGGGCCGTTTATTCAATCGGTGATTGCGAAAGCCCTCGAAAGCCCAATTGCGCATTCGTAACTCGCACAAGTGCAGCGTGCAAGCGAAGCGTCATGCACCTTTGTTGAAGTGGACGACGGCGCATGACGCCTTCGGCTTATGCGCCCTACTTGCTACTTGCTGGGCTTTTCAGCCCAGCGTACTTCGTTATGTTCAATGCGTTTTGTTCAGCGCGTTTGTCGCGTTCGAAACGCACTTCGCCGGTATCGGTGATGCCGATGCGCCGCGACACTGATTCGTCCAACAAAATTTTTCGATCGTTGGGCGAAGCGATCCGAGACGCTGCCATGTCGTGCCAGGGTCGACTCCGGATCAAGTCCGGGCCTGGCTCTACAACAACCCGCTGCGCTTGATCGACAGATACTGCTCCACCAGTGCGGCCGGGAGTTTTTCGCAGGTGACATCCAGCACGGTGACGCGGTGGTTGCGCAGCAGTTCGTGGGCGGCGGCGCGCTGGGCGATGTAGCGGGCGGCGGCGGCGGCGCGGACGGCGCTGCGCACGTCGTCGACGGGCTGGTCCAGGGCTTCGTCGAGGTCGCGTTCGCGCAGGCTGGCGACCACCACAAGGTGTCGTTTCTGCAGCAGGCGCACCGCGCCGAGCACGTCTTCAATGTCTTCGTCGCGCAGGTTGGTGACCAGCATCACCAGCGCGCGGCGGCGTTGGCGCAGGGCGAGTTCGGTGGACGCGGCGAGGTAGTCGGTGGCGACCGGCGCGGGCTGCAGGTCGTAGCTGGCGCGCAGCAGGGTATCGATGGCGGCCATGCCGCGCTGCGGTGCGACCCAGCGCTGTTCGCCGCCGACGGCGAACAGGCCGACCGCATCGCCGCGCTTCAGTGCGATGTACGACACCACCAGCGTCGCGTCCAGTGCGCGGTCGAAATGCGACAGGCCGCTTTCGTGGGCCAGCATGCGCCGGCCGGTGTCGATGACCATCAGCAGCTGTTGATTCTTTTCGTCCTGGTATTCGCGCGAGATCAACTTGCGGGCGCGCGCGGTGGCCTTCCAGTCGATCTGGCGCATGCTGTCGCCGACGCGATACTCGCGCATCTGGTGAAAATCGGTGCCTTCGCCGCGGCGGCGTTTAATGTGCGCGCCGACCAGCCGCGAAGCCTGTTCGGCGCTGAACAGCGCGAAGCCGGCCAGCGGCGCGAAGTTGGGGAACACGCGCACCGACTGCGGCGCACCGACGATGCGCGACTGCCGCCACAGGCGCAGCCCGGAATGCAGACGCAGCTGCACGCCTTCGAAGCGGAAATTGCCGCGTACTTTCGGGCAAAGACGATAACTCAGCGTGGCGACGCTGTCGGCGGCCAACGTCAGCGTGCGCGGCATGTCGCGCGCCACGCCTTCGGCGATGTCCCAGTCGCCGGGATGCAGATCGTGCACGGTAACGCGCTGGCGGCGGCCGTAATGTTCGATCCGCAGCTCGACGTCGCGCGCCACGCCGATCGGCCAGGCTTCGGGCAATGCGCGCGCGACTTCCGGCGTTGGCGCACGCGTGAGCCGCCATAGATCGATCAGCGCAAACACGGCCAGCACCGCGAACGCGATCAGCCAATCGCGCGCGGGCACAAAGCCGATGCTGACTGCGAGACCCAGTGCAGCCCATGCGACCAGCGCCCACACCATCGCGGGCGCGGGGCGCGGCCACGCGCGTGCGACGCGCACTGCGGCCGGCAGCGGCAGCGCGGGTTTCGGTAGCGCACGGGCGGTGGTTGCGCTCACTGCCGCGGCGCTTCGACCTTGGCCAGCAGCGCTTCCAGCACCTGGTCGGTGGTCTGGCCTTCGATCTGCATTTCCGGCGACAGTGCGATTCGGTGGCGCAGCGCCGGTTTGGCGATGCTGCGGATGTCGTCGGGGGTGACGAAATCGCGGCCCGCCAGCACTGCCTGCGCGCGCGCGGCGCGAACCAGCGCAAGGCTGCCGCGCGGGCCGGCGCCCAGGGCAATGCCCGGCCACTTGCGGGTGGTGGTCACGATTCGCACGGCGTAGTCGATCACCGCCGCGTCGACCGTGACCAGCGCGGTGCCCAGCTGCATCGCGACGATCTCCTCGGCGCTCAGCACGCTGCAGACCTGCGACAGGTCGAAGTGCGCGGCGGCGCGGCCGTGGCTGACCGCAGTGACCATGCTGACTTCATCGGCATGCGACGGATAGTCGATCAGCACCTTCAGCAGGAAGCGGTCCAGCTGCGCTTCGGGCAGCGGATACGTGCCTTCCTGTTCGATCGGGTTCTGGGTGGCCAGGGTCATGAACGGCGCCGGCAGCGGATGGCTGCTGCCTTCGATGGTGACCTGCTGTTCCTGCATCGCTTCCAGCAATGCCGACTGGGTCTTCGCGGGCGCGCGGTTGATTTCGTCGGCCAGCAGCAGATTGGTGAAGATCGGGCCGCGGCGGATCGCGAAGCGTTCGGTCTTCGGGTCGTAGACCGCGTGGCCGCTGACTTCGATGGGCATCAGGTCGGGCGTGAACTGCACGCGGCCGTAGCCGCAGCCCAGCGCCTGGCCCAGCGCGCGCACCAGCAGGGTTTTGCCCAGGCCGGGCACGCCTTCGATCAGCACGTGGCCGCCGGCCAGCAGCACGATGAGGATTTGATCCAGCACATCGTCCTGGCCGATGAACGCCTTGGCCACTTCGTCGCGCACCGCGGCGGCGCGGGCGACCAGCGCTTCGCCGATGATCGGTGCGGGCGCGGTTGCGGCTCCAACGGCGGCGACTCCAGTCGCTGCGACTCCAGCGGCCGTGGTGTCGGTGGACTCGTGGCTCGAGAGCGTGGTCATAGGCGTTTTCTCAGCTGCAGAAGTTGGGTGATGCGGAGTACGAAATCCCTGGCGTCGCCGCTGCGCGGATAGCGCAGGGCGGCCTGGATGTCGGCGGTAGCCATGCCGGTGCGCTTGGCGATGGCGTCGATCTGCGCCGGGCCTTCCAGCGCGGCGGCGTAGGGATCGCGGCGGCGCAGCTGGCGCACATACGCATCGTGCACGGCGGCGTACAGCGTGGCGCGGCGGCCGTACCGGTAAAGATGATCGCCGCTGGCTTGCACGTGTTCCAGCAGCGAACGGCGATCGGGCGACGGCGACGGGCGCAGCGGGCCCAGACGCTCCGCGCGCATCCACAGCCATACCAGCAGCGCCAGCAGCAGCGGCAGCAGTACGCGCCACGCATGATCCAGCAACAGCCGCCACAGCGGCGGCATATTGGCGCTGTAGATCAGATGGAACGT
>JANOXT010000135.1:0-9601 GCA_031418555.1 Lysobacterales bacterium
CTGCACGCGCTGCTGGCCGCGCAGCAGCTGCTCAGCCGCACCGGCGGCGGGGTGCTGTCCTCGGCGCTGGCGCCGCTGCAGCAGCGCATCGAAAAGCTGTTGGAGGAACACGCCCCCGGCAAGCGCTGGCCGGTCGAACGCATCCGGGTCATTCCGCACCGCACTCGCAAGATGGACGAACAGGTGTTCCGCGTCGTGTGTTCCGCGGTGCTGGAGCGCAGACAGCTGAACTTCGACTATCGCGCGCGCTCCACCGACGAGAAAACCCGTCGCGTCGTGTCGCCGCAGCGCGTCACCCACTATCGCGGCAACTGGTATCTGGACGCGCTGGATCACGATCGCGCTGCGCTGCGCAGTTTCTCCGTCGACCGCATCGCTACCGCGCGCATGCAGGACGCGCCCGCGCAGGACGTGCCCGATACCGAACTCAACGACCACCTTGCCGGCAGCTACGGTATTTTCTCCGGTGCGCCCAAAGGCTGGGCCACGATTGTCTTCAACGCCAAAATCGCCCGCTGGGTCGCCGACGAACACTGGCACTCGCAGCAGCAGGACCGCTTCCTCCCGGACGGTCGTTTCGAGCGTAAAGTCCCCTACAGCGCCCCGCGCGAACTGCTGATGGATATCCTGCACTACGGTCCGGATGCGGAGATCATCGAGCCCGCCGCGCTGCGCGAGCAGATGAAATCGATGCTGCAGCTGGCGGTCAGCAATTACGAGAAATAGAAGCGAATTTCCCTTCTCCCCGCCAGCGGTGAGCAGGTGGCACGAAGCGACGGATGAGGGGAAGTGTTTCGAGTGCGCTCTTTTCCAAATACGGAAATCTGTCTCTCAAGTTCAATGTTTATTTTGTCGCCGCAGCAGGCTCTGAACGGGTGCCCGGCTTTCAGCGCGTCCTTGCTTTTGTCAGTGTTGTCCATCGCCTCCGTCTGCGCCTCCATTGAGGCGTGTTATCGCCGTCGCAGCTCCTGAGACCCACCATCGCAACACTGGCCTCCACTCAACCGGAGCGCCGCCATGTCCCAGCGTCATCTATCCTCCGTCTCGTTACTCGAACAATGCCTGCTTGCCGCAGCCGGGCTGGCGCTGGTCGCGATGCTTTCGCTTCCGGCGATGCGCGACGTCAGCGACACCTTCGGCTGGTTGCCGTTCTGGCTGCTGGCGCTCCCGCTGACGGCGTGGGCGGTGGCGCGTGCGCTTCGACATCGCGGTCAACGCGATGCGGTGCGGCCGATGACGACGGTGTATCCGATCGCCCCTGCGCGTTCGCGCGCGGGTGTTGCGGGTCGGCTGGCGCTGCGCCGGGCGGCTTGATTACTCCATGACACGGGCGAACACGCCCAGCGGACAGCTGTGCTAGCGTGGCGGCCCCTGCCGTCCCTGTTCCGGACTTCCACATGCCCACGCTGTCGCATGTCTGTCTCGCCGTCGCGCTCGCCCTGGGCGCAGCGCCGTTTCCTGTCGCCCATGCCGCGACGCCCGCCCCTACCGCCAAGCCGACCATGCCCCCCACTGTCAGCACCCCCGCCGCCGCTTCCGCCGATCCCTATCTCTGGCTTGAAGGGGTGACCGACGAGAAGGCGCTGGACTGGGTCCGCGAGCGCAACGCCAAGGCCGAAGCCGAGATCGCCAGTACTCCCGAGTTCAAGCGGCTGGAAACCGATCTGCGCGCGATCCTCGATTCCGATGCGCGTATCCCCGGCGTGCAGAAGATCGGCCCGTACTACTACAACTTGTGGAAGGACAAACAGAATCCGCAGGGGCTGTGGCGCCGCACTACACTTGTGGAATACCGCAAGCCCGATCCGAAGTGGGAAACGGTGATCGATCTGGATGCGTTGAACGCCGCAGAGAAAGAGCACTGGGTGTGGCACGGCGCCGAATGCCTCAAGCCGAAGTACGAGCGCTGCCTGATCGCGCTGTCGCGCGGCGGCTCCGATGCCGACGTGACCCGCGAGTTCGATCTGGATACCAAAACCTGGGTGCAGGACGGATTCTTCCGCCCCGAAGCCAAGGGCGGCCTGCAGTGGATCGATCAGGACACGGTGTTCATATTCACCGATTTCGGCGCCGGCTCGATGACCGCTTCGGGTTATCCGCGCGTGGTCAAAGCGTGGACGCGCGGTACGCCGCTGGCCTCGGCCAAAACCGTTTACGAGGGCAAGGCCACCGATCTGGCCATTGCGGCCTATCGCGACCTCACGCCCGGTTACGAACGCGACTTCGTCAGCCGCACGCTGGCGTTCTACAACGATGAGCTGTATCTGCGCGGCAAGGACGGCAAGCTGGTCAAGATCGACGTGCCCAACTCGGCCAACAAGGCCGTGCACCACCAGTGGCTGACGCTGGAACTGCGCGACCCCTGGAAACTCAAAGACCGCAGTTACGACGCCGGTTCGCTGTTGGTGATCGATTTCGACAAGTTCATGACCGGTGGCCGCGAGTTCGACGTGGCGTTCACCCCGGACGATCACACCTCGCTGTCCGGCTACACCTGGACCCAACATCACCTCGTCCTGACCCTGCTCAACGACGTGAAAAGCAAGATCCGGATCATGACCGCGATCGGCGAGGGCAGCTGGCGCCAGAGTCTGCTGGTTGGCGCGCCCGCGGTGGGCACCGTGGAGGTGAGCGCGGTCGACTCCGATGAAGGCGATGCGCTGTGGATGACCACCACCGATTTTCTCACTCCCACGACGCTGTCGCTGGTGGAGATCGGCCAGCCGCCGCAGAAACTGAAAGCGATGCCGGCCTTCTTTGAAGCCGAGGGCCTGATCACCGAACAGCAGTTCGCGACATCGAAGGACGGCACCAAAATTCCGTACTTCATCGTCCGCTCCAAGTTCCTGCCGCTGGACGGCAGCACGCCCACTCTGCTGTGGGGCTACGGCGGCTTCGAGGTGTCCTACACCGCGACCTACAGCTCCATGGCCGGCCGTGGCTGGCTGCAGAATGGCGGCGTGTACGTGCTGGCGAATATCCGCGGCGGCGGCGAATACGGCCCGCGCTGGCATCAGGCCGCGCTCAAGGCGAACCGTCACAAGGCCTATGAAGACTTCGCCGCGGTCGCCGAGGACCTGTTCGCACGCAAGATCACCTCGCCCCCGCGTCTGGGCGCCCAAGGCGGCAGCAACGGCGGCCTGCTGATGGGCAATATGATCGTGCAGTACCCGCAGCTGTTCGGTGCGGTGGTCTGCCAGGTGCCGCTGCTCGACATGAAGCGTTACAGCCATCTGCTGGCAGGCGCCTCGTGGATGGCCGAATACGGCGACCCGGACACCAAGGACTGGGAGTTCATCAAGACCTTCTCCCCGTACCACCTGCTGAAAGAAGGGACCACCTACCCGCCGGTGCTGTTCACCACCTCCACCCGCGACGACCGCGTCCACCCGGGTCACGCGCGCAAGATGACGGCGAAGATGGAAGCGATGGGCGCCGACGTGCGCTATTACGAGAATATCGAGGGCGGCCACGGCGGCGCGGCCAACAACCAGCAGGAAGCGCATATGCGGGCGCTGGCCTATACCTTCCTCTGGCAGCAGCTGAGGAAATGATCTGCAACGGGGCGGCAGGCCTCTGTCGCCCCTACGCACGGGCGTCTGTCTTGCCGCAGTTCCGGCAGCTCGTTTGCGCGCAACCAGCGTCCAGTCCCG
Source organism: Lysobacterales bacterium (assembly GCA_031418555.1). GTDB lineage: Bacteria > Pseudomonadota > Gammaproteobacteria > Xanthomonadales > Xanthomonadaceae > Lysobacter_I. Next base: position 3,654 of record JANOXT010000135.1, read on the forward strand.
CTTCCAACCGGGCTGATGTCGCCAGACAGGTCACAAAAACATCGCAAAAATATCTCCCGCTTTGTCATTGCCTGAGTCAATTCAAAGCCTTGGCCGGACGAGATGGGTCTGCGCGGGGCAATGCTGCCCTGAGAGGGCTTGGACGCTCCCCTGGCGGGTGGTATTTTTTTCGCCATCCAAATCCCTTGTGCAATGGAGTGAACAGCAATGGCAGACGAGAAAATCACCGGCGGCGTCCGTAACACCACGTCGGACGGCGGCTCCACCACGGCCGATGTCACCTTCCAGAACGGGTCGCTGAACGCCGTGTCGGTCGGTGTTGTGCGCCCAACCGGCGACGGCCAGCAGTGGTCGGTCACCGCCCAGGTCAATGCCGCCAACGGTGCCGTCAACGGCGGCCAGATCAATGTTTCCTTGGGCGCAACCCCAGGTGGAGAGGCCAAGCCGACCACCACGACCCAGGATTTCCAGCTCATGGACGGGACGACGCGCAAGGTCGAGCTTCCCGGCTTCACCACCCAATATCCCGATCCCGGTGTGAACCGTACCGCGGTTGGTATTGAAGTCACCGGCGCTAAACAGGACGTGCTGTCGGCGTCGCCGCTGGGCTTCGATGTGAATGCTTCGGCCGCGCCGCGTATCGGTATCGCCGCTGGCACGAATGCCAACGGCAATAGCGCCGTCGGCCTGGATGTCGGAGCGGACGTGACATCCAACCTGGGCAACCGTCAGGTCGGTGTCCAGGTCATGGATTCGACGAGGGAAGGCTTGAGCGTCAAACCCTATCAGCGCGAGCCGGCCAGCAACGCGAATCTGGAGAATACGTTCGGTGCGCTGTATGAGCCCACGCGGCCGGCACCGCCGCCGACGCCCGAGCAACAGGCGGGCAAGCTACGTGAAGATCCGTCGTACAAGGAGGCGCTGAGCGGCCTGCAGCAGCAGGGCCATCCACAGAACGTGGCCCCAGACAGCGCCACTGATCGTCTTGCGGTCGCTATCGCACTCGACGCCAAGCAAAAAGGCGCCTCGGTCAGCGGCGTTGATGTGGGCAACACCATCATCAACAGCGAAGGCAAGTCGGACCGCAATGTCTTTTATGGCGGCCAAGGCAACAGCGAACTGCGCATCAGCGAAACGCAGGCGGTGAACACCCCGGTGAGCGAACAGATGGCCAAGTCGCAGGCGCAGCCGGCGCAAACGCCGCAGACCGGCAATCCGCAGCAGGTGCTGGAAAACCCGCAACAGTCCCAGTTTCAGGAACAGCAGAAGCCGCGCACCATGCAGTGATGTTTCCTGCGCTTCGGCGCATCAGACAACGCCCGGTCGCATTCGCACCGGGCGTTTTTATTGGTGGCGACATACCTCGGTATATTCGTTGCGTATGCCGGAGCGATTCATCGATGTATCGTCGAATGCCCGCGATTCAGCGCAGAAAGATGCCGCGATGCAGCATCGAAGCATCGATCTGTGATGGGGCGAAAAAAAGCTACGCATAGGCGGATCGCCTGGATGCAGGCGCAACATGCAGACTGAGATGGAGACATCGAAAAGCTGCGCGTCCGTTCGATCACGCTCGCGACAGAGCGATGCTTCAGCCAAGGTTTAGCCGGATCAATGCTGCGGTCATGATCTTGCCCATACAGTCTGCTCTCCCATGGCAGCGCTGATGATGATTGCGGGCGTCTCCAGGCCAACTGGAGAACGCGCCAAATGTGATCGGCTCCATTCGCGACAGGGGGCGTCGCACAGACGGCCACGGGACTTCCCCCAACCTCGCAAGGAGTGTTTCATCATGACGTTTCAACGCCCATTCTTCCGCCCTTTGATCCTCGCCGCCGCGCTCGCGTTCGCTGCAGGCCAAGCCGCTGCCGCCCCCACGGTGAACACCATCGGTGGCGATACGCGAGTGACGCTTTCCAGCACGTTCCTTGGCGCGCTCAACACGCTCGGCGTCACCGCTTCGCCCAGTTTTCCCGCGTCGATCCGCAACGGCAACGCGCGCTTCCCGATCCCCACCGGCGAAATCGACGCCACCAGCTACAAAGGCGAGATCGTGCACGACGGCGGACTGAATCTGCGCGCCGGCGCGCTCACCGTGAATATCAGCAGCTTCGTGATCGACACCACCGGCAGCACGCCGGTGCTGACCGGCCTGGCGAAAGTCAACGACAGTCTGGTTGGACGCATCACCCTGTTCAATCTGGCGCTCGGCGCTGCGCCTCAGGTGCAGTCTTACGGCCGCTACGGCACCCTGCGCATCAACGATGTCGCAGTCACCCTGAACGCGGAAGCCGCCGCGACCTTGAACGATGTCTTCGGCGTGACCGCGTTCACCGCAGGTATTACGATCGGCACCGCGCGCGTCAATACGTTCTACTACGAGCCGGATACCTCGCACTGAGCGTCATTGCATGCTTGACCACATGGGGCGCTTCGGCGCCCTTTGTGTTGCGTTTTACTTTTTGTGGGAGCGACGGAAATCGCGATTTGCATCCCAAGATCACTTCACGCGGTAGCCCTGTTCTTCGCGCTGTTGCAATACCCATGATGGCTTCATCGGTTACGCGCCATGGCCGGATTCTCCGCCGGCAATCACCCACTCGATACCTGATTCGTCCTGCATCCGCATCCCCCGCCCTGCCGCACTGTGCGGTGCGCTGTGCCCTTGCGGTTTTGAGTCTAGCGGGCGAGGCATGCGCTGGGTAGCGCGATGTAGGAGGGCCTTCAGGCCCGATGTTTTTGCCTCGTCTTTGACCCGGGGTGATGCGTGTGGAGAAGCTTCAGGTGCCCGTGCGAAGAGCTCGAGCCTGAAGGCCCTCCTACTTGGGCGTTGTGGGTTTTTGCCGATCTGTGCTCAAAACCCGCCACCCGCATCCAGCCAAGTCTGTTCCTCAGTCGTATTGACCCGCGCCAACGCACGGTTGCGATGCGGAAACCGCCCGAAGCGCCGGATCACATCGCGATGCGCTTTTGCATATTTGATGTAATCCACATCGCCAAGCGCCTCGCACAGCGCGACCGCACGATCCTGGTCGGCAAGCGCTTCGGAATGTTCGAACGGCAGATAGAAGAAGATCCGCAGTTCGGGATTGGCCTTACGGTCGAAGCCCGCGTCGATGCCTCGCATCGCGTACTCGCGCGCAAGCGGGTCGGTGGCGAACGCATGCGCGCTGTCGCGAAATACGTTGCGCGGCACTTGATCCAATAACAGGATCACTGCGAGCGCGATATCCGCGTTGTCGAGCAGAGCCTCGCGTTCGCGACGCGCGGCTGCGAGGTGTTCGTCGAGAAACCGTGCGCGCAGTGCAGCGTCGAAAGCGTCGTCCTTCGCAAACCATTTCCCCGGGCCGGCGTCGTTCCAGAAACGCACGATGTGCAGCAGCGCTTCTTCTGTTTGGCTAGGTGTCATGTCGGAACTCCCGGGTGCATGGCGTGAGGCATAGCGCTACCGCCAGATCCCAAGCATGGCACGGCGCCCCATCCCAACCCTCCCCCGCGCGGGGGAGGCTGCAGAAGGCAGCGCGAGCGTCACTCATCGAACCGCAAATGCTTCACCGACTTGCCATGCCGGCGAATCAGTCGCAGCGCTTCGATGCCGATCTGGATGTGCCGCTCCACGTATTCCGCGCTGACCTTGGCGTCCGATGCTTCGGTCTTCACGCCTTCGGGAATCATCGGCTGGTCGCTGACCAGCAGCAGCGCGCCGGCGGGAATGCGGTTGGCGAAGCCGGCGGCGAAGACCGTTGCGGTTTCCATGTCGATCGCCATGCAGCGCATCGCGCGGAGCTTTTCCTTGAAGTCTTCGTCGTGCTCCCAGACACGGCGGTTGGTGGTGTAGACGGTGCCGGTCCAATAGTCGTGGCCGAGGTCGCGGATCATGGTCGACACCGCGCGCTGCAGCGCGAATGCGGGCAGCGCCGGCACTTCGGGCAACAGATAATCGTTGCTGGTGCCTTCGCCGCGGATCGCGGCGATCGGCAGCACCAGGTCGCCCAGTTCGTTCTTGCGCTTCAGGCCGCCGCATTTGCCCAGAAACAGCACCGCCTGCGGCATGATCGCGGAGAGCAGATCCATCATGGTCGCAGCGTTGGGGCTGCCCATGCCGAAGTTGATCAGGGTGATGCCGTCGGCGGTGGCGCTGGGCATGGGCCGGTCCAGGCCGACGATTTCAGCGCCGGTCATGCGCGAGAAGTGGCTCAAATAGCCGCCGAAGTTGGTCAGCAGGATGTGTTGGCCGAACTGGTCCAGCGATACGCCGGTGTAGCGCGGCAGCCAGTTTTCGACGATCTGGTCTTTCTCTTTCATGCGCTTCTCCGTGTGATCGGCTTATTTTGTCACGCACCATGACCAAGGTCATGGTTGGCAGCCCGATCCCGGCGGGCTAGGGTGACGGCTCGTCCGAGGAGGCTCCTCGGCAGGGGATACCCAGTGACGCATCGAATGTTCATCGCCGCGCTGGCCGCGACCGCGCTGTCTGCACTGGCGCTGGCGCCGGCCCATGCCGCAGACGCGGGTGCCCATGCGCCCAAAAAACAGGCTGCATCGCGCTTCGCGCAGGATCCGTATGCCAGCACGTATCGCGCGATCGCGTCGCCATCGGTATTGATCCAGGGCGCCACTGTGCTCACCGGCACCGGCACGCGTCTGGAGACTGCCGATGTGCTGATGCGCGACGGCAGGATCGTCGCGGTCGGCGCAAATCTGGATGTACCGGCCGATGCGCTGCGTGTGGACGGCCGCGGCCGTTGGGTGACGCCGGGCATCATCGATGTGCATTCGCATCTGGGCGTGTACCCAAGCCCGGGGGTGAAGGCGCACCAGGACGGCAACGAGGCCACCGCGCCGACCACGCCGAACGTATGGGCCGAACACTCGGTGTGGCCGCAGGATCCGGGTTTCATCACTGCATTGGCCGGCGGCATCACCTCGCTGCAGATATTGCCCGGCTCGGCCAATCTGATCGGTGGCCGCGGCGTGACCTTGAAAAACGTTTCTGCCACCACGTATCAGGCGATGAAATTTCCCGGCGCGCCCTGGGGCCTCAAGATGGCCTGCGGCGAAAATCCGAAGCGCGTGTATGGCGAACGCGGCGGCCCGTCGACGCGCATGGCCAACGTCGCCGGCTACCGCGCGGCGTATATCGATGCCAGCGAATATCTGAAGAAGAACCGTCCGAAGCAGGCGGCAGCCGCGCAGAAGAAGCGCTGGTGGCAGAGCAGTTCCGGCAGCACCGACAGCGCCAACGACAGCGGCGGCAAGCGCGATCTGAAAATGGATACGCTGGCCGGCGCGATCAACGGCGACATCCTCGTGCACATCCACTGCTACCGCGCCGACGAGATGGCGGTGATGATGGATCTGGCGAAGGAGTTCGGCTTCAGGATCAGCGCCTTCCATCACGGTGTCGAGGCGTACAAGATCGCGGACCGCCTTGCGCAGGAAAGCATCTGTGGCGCGCTGTGGGCGGACTGGTGGGGCTTCAAGATGGAAGCCTTCGACGGCATCCAGGAAAACATCGCGCTGGTCGACCGCCCGCAGAACGGCTGCGCGATCGTGCATTCCGATTCGGAAGAAGGCATCCAGCGTCTGAATCAGGAAGCGGCGAAAGTGATGGCCAGCGCGCAGCGCATCGGGATCGATATTCCGCCGGAGCGCGCGGTGCGCTGGATCACCTCCAATCCGGCGAAAGCGCTGGGCATTCTCGACAAGACCGGTACGCTGGAGACCGGCAAGATGGCCGATGTCGTGCTGTGGAGCGCCAACCCGTTCAGCGTCTACGCCAAGGCCGATCAGGTCTATATCGACGGCGCCCGCGTGTACGACCGCAACGATCCGTCGCGGCAGCCGAAGTCCGATTTCATGCTGGGCCAAAGCTTTGAAGGAGAGGTGCGATGAGCCGCCGTCTTCGTCGAGCGCTGCTTGCAGTGAGCTTGTCGCTGCTGGTCGGC
>JANOXT010000136.1:0-3766 GCA_031418555.1 Lysobacterales bacterium
CTGGGCTCGCAGATGATTCAAGAGATGTCCGACGACGACAGCGCCGAAAGCTACACCAAGATGAAGGCGGCGGTGATGGGCGTGGTGCAGGCGCACTTCCGCCCGGAGTTCATCAATCGCCTCGACGACATCGTGGTGTTCCATGCGTTGGACAAAGCGCAGATCCGCGAGATTGCGAAGATCCAGCTGCGCGGGCTCGAAAAACGCCTTGCCGAGCGCGGTATCCGCATCGCGCTGTCGGAGAAGGCGCTCGATCTGCTCGGCAATATCGGCTTCGATCCGGTGTACGGCGCGCGTCCGCTGAAACGTGCGATCCAGCAGCAGCTCGAAAATCCGCTGGCGCATAACATTCTTGGCGGCGATTACGGCAACGGCGATCGGGTGCGCATCGATGCCGAAGGCGGGAAGCTGGTGTTCGGGAAAGCGTGACCTGCAGTTCCGGCACCGTTCGCGGTGCCGGGAAGAAGTTGGTATCTCAGACCGTGTTCAAAATCTCTGGAAAGCGTATCGGTAGAGCGGGCTTCAGCCCGCTGGAGCCCACCAAAGTCACCAATACAGCGGCCTGGTTTTCAACAGCCGAATGGCTGATCAGGCCGCTCTACCGAGGATCAAGTGTTAGTGAGAGGTACCACACCGCGGATTGCCGGGATTTTGAACAGGCTCTCAGTCTGCTGTTTTTCCTGTGTTCGCTTCGAGCATTGCCACCCGTGCCTCCAGCGCATCGATCCGTGCGATCAACGCATCCATCGCGTCGTTGTCGTGCCCGCGTGAATGCGATGAGGATGTTTCAGCGCTGCGCTCGGGAATGACCGGCTCGCCGCACAGCAGCTGCGCATAGCGGTCCTCGCGCTGGCCGCCGCCGCGCGACAGCCGGCGCACCATGGGCGCGTCGCGTTCGGCCAGACGCTCCAGCGTGTGGCGCACGTCGTCGATATCGGCGAAACGATGCTGGCGCTCGCTGCGCGTCAGCAGCTCATGCAGGGTGTGCGGGCCGCGCAGCATCAGCAGCGAGATCAGGCTTGTCTGTGCGGGCGTGAGATCGAGGACCGTGTCCATCCGGTGCAGATAGCGCTCGCTGCGCGCACCGTATTCGGATTTGACCAGGCCGCGCACTTCCATCTGCCGCAGCGCATGGCCGACGTCGCCGATGTTGAGATTCATCGTCGGCTCGCGCGCGGTCTTCTGGTTGCAGGCCAGTACGACGTTGTTGAGCGTGAGCGGATAGACATCGGGCGTGGTCGCGGCCTTCTCGACGAGACTGCCGAGGATGCGCGCCTCGGTTTGGGTGAGGCGCGGTGCTGCGGTGGCGGTGTTGTCGCTGCGTTCTGAGGATGTGTCCATCGTGCGTCCTGATGCAAGTTGCACGGATTCTAACGATTTGTTGCGACATTCATCGGCGGAAGAGCATGCTCGCCGCAGCCCTCGACGCCGGTCAGGCTGGCGTGCGAGCGACGATGCATCCCCCGTTGGAGAACGTCCATGCGTACATGTCTGCCCAAGATCCTGCCCAAGATTCCGCCCACGATGCTGCCCTCTATTGCGCGAACGACTTCGATCCGCATCTTGGCGCTGTGCCTTGCGCTGGCCGTGTCGCCCGCTGCGATGGCCGGCAGCCTGACCTGCAAGATGACCTACAACCTGTCCGGCTGGTCGGCTTTCTACAAGACCGCGTCCGGCACCGGCAACGTAAGCTGCAACGACGGCCAGCGGCTGTCGGTGAAGATCGAAACCAAGGGCGGCGGCCTCACTTTCGGCAAGTACAAGATCCGCAACGGCTTCGGCGAGTTCGCCAACGTCGACGACATCCGCGATGTGCTCGGCAGCTATGCGACCGCCGAAGCGCACGCTTCCGCCGAAAACAGCGCATCCGCGCAGGCCATGACCAACGGCAAAGTTTCGCTGGCGCTGTCGGGCAAGGGCAAAGGCTGGTCGCTGGGCGTGGCTTTCAGCAAGTTCACCATCGAAGCCGGGCATTAGTCGTCCGTTATCGCGGTGGGCGTGCAGCCTGCCGCGACCCACTCTTGTTGAAAATGATCGACGCGACGTTCGATTTTCGATGAATGCTGCTCTGCAAGATGACAGCCTCCTGAAAGCGCTCTAGATTCGACCTCCATTCGGTGCCGTATTGATGCGGCCCTGCCTTGTTTGTCGAATGTGGATTCCCAGGAGGGAGCGGATGAATCGTCGTGTCTTTGGCCGCGCGTTGGCGGCGTTGCTGTTGTGTCTGTGCTCGATCGGCGCGCAGGCGCAATCGACCTATACCCAGACCAAACACCCGATCGTGCTGGTGCACGGGCTGCTCGGATTCGATTCGGTCCTGGGCGTGTACGACTACTGGTATGGCATCGGCAACGAGCTGAAGGCCGGAGGCGCGCAGGTCTATACCGCCAGCGTGTCGGCCAGCAATTTCAGCGAAGTGCGCGGCGAACAGCTGATCCACGATCTGGATACGTTGCGCGCGGTCACTGGCAAGCAGAAATTCAACCTCATCGGCCACAGCCACGGCGGCCCGACCGTGCGCTATGTCGCCTCGGTGCGCCCGGATCTGGTGGCCTCGGTGACGGTATTGGGTTCGCCCAACACCGGTGCGCCGATGGCCGATGCCCTCAACGCGACGCTGCCGCCCGGTTCGCCGCTGCGCGCAACGCTGGCCGCGTTCGTCAACGCGCTCAGCGGGTTTCTGGGCGCCATCTCGGGCAACAGCGACCCGCAGAACGCGCTGGGCGCGCTGTCTTCGCTCAGCACCGCCGGTTCGACCCGCTTCAACATGCTGCACCCGCAGGGCAAGCCCACTACCAGCTGCGGCAGCGGCGCGGCGTCGGTCAACGGCATCCGCTATTACTCGCTCAGCGGCACCTCGGTGCTCACCAATATCCTGGATATCAGCGACCCGGTGCTGGGCGCCGGCAGCGTGGTGTTCGGCTTCGAGCAGAACGACGGCCTAGTCGGCCGCTGTTCGTCGCACTGGGGCACGGTGCTGCGCGACGACTACGGCTGGAACCACCTCGATGAAGTGAATCAGTTCCTCGGTCTGCATGGCCTGTTCGCGTCCAACCCCGCCAGCGTGCTGCGCGCGCAGGCGAACCGGCTGAAAACGCTCGGCCTGTGAGCAAGACGCGTGCGCTGGCCCTCGGTGTCGCGGTGCTCTGCATCGGGGCATCGGCGCTTTTGTGGCGGGCGACTACGCGCGACGGTCGGAGTGCCGAGTTACACGCTGCGTACAGCCAGCGCGGCTCGACGTTGAACACTCCACACGCTTCGCTGGGCCTTGCGCCGACGCCATCTTCTGATTTTGCGATGGGAAGCAGTTCCCTGCGCGGCACCGAAGTGGACGGCGGCGTGTCTTTCGACGCAAACGGCAATGTGCTGCTTGATCTGGGTCTGCGCCGTCTGTTCGATTACCACCTCAGTCTGATCGGTGAGCGCGAGCCGGCGCAGATCAGGCGGCTGCTGGAAGACCATCTGCTGGACCGCCATGGACGAAAGCAGACTGTTTCCGCGCTGATCTATTTCGATCGTTATGCCGGCTATCTGCAGCGATTGGCCGAATCGAAGATCGGCGAGTCGATCGACCCGCAGCAGCGGCTCACAAAAGTGGCGGCAGTGCGCAGACAGATGCTTGGCGACGAGATGGCGTCGGCATTCTTCGTCGAAGAAGAAGCGCTGGCGGCGCTTACGTTGAAACGCATGGCGATCGCTGCCGACAACGCTTTGACTGCCGAGCAGAAAGCGCAGCGATTGGCTGCGCTGGATCGCAGCGAAGGCG
>JANOXT010000137.1:0-3608 GCA_031418555.1 Lysobacterales bacterium
GCGATGCAACCGAATCACCTGCTTGCGTCGCTCGTGCAACCGATCCAGCGACTGATGTCTTGCGTCTTCTCTGTCCATTCCAATCTGACAATTTCAGAACAAAAAAGTTCAAATATAATCGTGCCGTATCAATAGAAGGCCATCTTTTCAGGTGGCCTTCTAGCTGTTGTGCACCAGGCTTGACGGTTTTCAAGATAGTAGGCCCAGGCTGTCATAAGCTCTCGTCGCTTGTCGAGCAAATGGCCCCGTCGGTACGCGGCTTCGGCCTTGTTCTTGATCGTATGAGCGAGCGCCATTTCGGCGACTCTTCATGAGCCGTGCTGGTGGTTTCCGAGCACCAATCTCTGAATGTGGATCGGAAGCCATGCACGGTATACGGTTGACCTAGTCCGCGTGGCGGTTCGCGCTGCAGCAGGTAGAGCATCGCGTTTTCCGACAGGTCGAATGGTGGTTTGTCTTTGGGCAACGAGCGCACGATGTCGACAGCTTCCGGAACCAGTGGGACCACATGCTCCCGCTCCGCTTTCATCCGTTGCGCCGGGATTGTCCAAAGACCCGCATCCAGATCGAACTCGTCCCCAAAAGCGACCAGCACCTCGTTGGTTCGGGCAGCGGTAAGGATGGTGAATCGCAGCGCCAAGCGAGCAGGGCTGTTGCGTTCGCGCAGCCGGATCATGAACGCAGGGACATCGGCGTATGGCATCGCCTTGAAGTGTTCGACCTTGGCAACTTTTGACGGCTTGGGTAGCAGCGCATCGAGGTGCCCACGCCAGCGGGCCGGGTTCTCTCCCGTGACATGCCCGGCGACTTTTTCCGCGCTCCAGACCCGCTCGATCCTGCTCCGTACTTTTGTCGCCGTTTCCGTCTTGATGGTCCAGATATCCCGCAGTAGCTTGATGACATGCGCGGTATTGAGATCCCGGACCGGAAGACTGGCGGCAGGGCCGTAGTCGGTCAGCGACTGCTGCCAGTGGATGGCCTGTGTGTCCGAGCGCCAGCCAGGGCGCTGTGATTCGATGAAGTCGGTGACTGCGGAGCCCCACAGGCGAATCTCGGACGACTGGCGAACTTTCCGTTGTTCAATAGGGTCAAGCCCCTCCGTCAGCATGCGCCGCGCATCGGTCGCATGTTGTCGCGCCTCGGCGAGGCCATAGGCGCGCGTGGAGCCAAGCCCCATTTCCCGTGTCCGACGGTGGCGTGTGTAGCGAAATACCCAAGACTTCGCGGTGGAGGAGGTGACTTGCAGGTATAGTCCTCCTCCATCCGCGTGATAGCCTGATTTGCTGGTTGTTGTGATGAAACGAGCGCTGAGACGATTGATTCCGCGAGCCATATCTACCCTCCTATTTACCCATGTTAGTACATGGATTGAGATGGACTGAGGCGGATATGGTTGGAGAAAAACCGATTAAGATCAACGGGTTCAGGAGGTTTCCGGAATGCTGCGGAGTGGCACAGCTCCTATTTCCGGCACCATCCCTCCGTAGCACTTGCTTACCGTATCGATCAACGAGCGATGGCGAGCGATAGCAGTCAGTTCTAGACATTTGCTCTGTGTGACTCTTGTGAGTCGTAACGAGGGGAAGCTCCAACGTGCGGTTTTTTTCGCGGCATACTCAAACAAAAAGCCCCAAGTGAGGGGCTTTTTGCTTTTCAGGGCTAGTGCAGTGCGACTCGTCCGTCTCACGATCCGCGACCGCCAGCCGTTAAAGTATCGGCTCGTTCCAAAGGATCGTTGCCCGTGAGCAAAATCTCCCCCAAAGCCCGCACCGCCTTCGTCTGCGGCGACTGCGGCGCCGAGTCCAACAAATGGCAGGGCCAGTGCGGCGAATGCGGCGCGTGGAACACGCTCACCCAGATCGTTTTGGAATCCGCTGCGTCGGCCGCATCTCCGGCCGCACGGCGCAGCAGTTGGGCGGGCAAGATCGATCCGCCCAAGGCCACGCCGCTCAAAGACGTGCTGCATCACGAGGACGCGCGTACCAGCACCGGCATCAGCGAGTTCGATCGCGTGCTCGGCGGTGGTCTCGTCGAAGGCGCGGTGATCCTGATCGGCGGCGACCCCGGCATCGGTAAGTCCACGCTGCTGCTGCAGGCGTTGGCGAGCATGGCCGAGCGGCTGCCGGCGCTGTATGTGACGGGTGAGGAATCTCTGGCGCAGGTCGCTGGGCGCGCTTCGCGGCTTGGGCTGCCGCTGGATGGCCTGAGCGCGCTGGCCGAAACCGGCGTGGAGCGCATCCTCGAACAGGCGTCGCAGATGAAGCCGAAGCTGCTGGTGGCCGATTCGGTGCAGACGCTGTGGACCGAATCGCTCACTGCGGCGCCGGGCTCGGTCAGTCAGGTGCGCGAGAGCGCCGCGCGCCTCGTGCGCTATGCGAAAGAAACCGGAACGGCGATTTTTCTGGTCGGCCACGTCACCAAAGAGGGCGGCATCGCCGGCCCGCGCGTGCTTGAGCACATGGTCGATGCCGTACTGTATTTCGAGGGCGACAGCGGTAGCCGGTTCCGGGTGCTGCGTGCGTTCAAGAACCGCTTCGGCGCGGTGAATGAACTCGGCGTGTTCGCAATGAGCGACAAAGGCCTGCGCGAAGTGCCCAATCCTTCAGCGATTTTTCTCTCCGGCGGCAGCACGCCGCAGCCGGGCAGCTGCGTGATGGTCACCCGCGAGGGCACGCGGCCGCTGCTGGTGGAAGTGCAGGCGCTGGTGGATTCCTCGCCGCTGTCCAATCCGCGCCGCGTTGCGGTCGGTCTGGAACAGAATCGGCTCGCAATGCTGCTCGCGGTGCTGCATCGCCACGGCGGCATCATGATCGGCGACCAGGACGTGTTCGTGAACGTGGTCGGCGGCATCCGCGTGCAGGAAACCGCCGCCGATCTGCCGGTGCTGCTGGCGGTGCTCTCATCGCTGCGCGATCGCCCGTTGGCCGAAAAAACCATTGCGTTTGGCGAGGTCGGTCTGTCCGGCGAAATCCGCCCGGTGCCCAACGGCGAAGAACGGCTGAAAGAAGCGGCGACGCACGGATTCAAGCGCGCCATCGTGCCCAAGGCCAATGCGCCGAAAGCGGGTAGTTATAAAGGGATGGACGTGGTTGCGGTCGAGCGGCTGGCCGATGCGCTGAGCGCAGCAGCCGACTGAGCCTCGCCTGAAATCGCGCCATGCATGAGATCGAACCGCCACCCGAAGATGACGACATGTCTGTCGCCCCGACCACGTCGGGTAAACGCCGCCGCCCCGAGCTGACGCCGGCCCAGCGAGCCCTCGGCTTGCTGGTGCGCCGCGAGCATTCGCGCAAGGAACTGACGCGCAAGCTAGCCGCGCGCGGCGTGGAGGCGGACGACGCCCGGGCCGCAATGGACAGGATGACCGCCGAAGGTTGGCAGGACGATGGACGCTTCGCCGAACTGCTGGTCCGCAGCCGCGCCAACCATGGCTATGGCCCGCTGCGGATTCGGGCCGAATTGGGCATGCACGGTCTGGATCGCGACATCGTCACCGCCGCGATGGACGCCTACGACGGCGACTGGACCGAAAACGCCCGCGATCTGGCCCGTCGCCGTTTTCCAGGCAGGCTCGAAGACCGCGCGATTCAGCGCAAAGCCGCGGATTT
>JANOXT010000138.1:0-11996 GCA_031418555.1 Lysobacterales bacterium
CCAACACGGTTATCAGCGCCGCCATCACCGGTCTCGGCTCTGTGAAAATGGACGGATCCGGAAACGCCAGTTTTTCCGGCGCAAACACCTACAGCGGCACGACCACGATCAACGCCGGAATGCTCATCGCCGGCGCGCTGAATGCGTTTTCAGCGGCCAGCGACGTTGTTCTCAACTCTGGCACAACCATCAATCTTGCCGGATTCAGCCAGAGCATCGGCTCGCTGTCCGGGTCCGGACAAATCACCAACAGTGGCGGCGCAGCTGCAGCTGCTGTCCTGACGCAGGTCAATGCGTCCGATTCCGTTTTCAGCGGCTCCATCACCGACGGCGACCATGCCCTCGGCTTTGTCAAAGGCGGCGCGGGCGGATTTGCCATGATCGGCAACAACAATACCTACACCGGAACAACGACTGTCGCTGAAGGCAAGCTGTTACTCGGCGGCGGCGGCAGCGCAGACGGGTCGATCGGCACAGGATCGCTGATCGTCAACAGCGGCGCGACCTTCCAGCTGTTCAAAACCGGCAACTATACATTTTCCAACAAGATTTCAGGCTCCGGCGTGTTCCTGAAAAGCCTGGGCAACACCGTCACGCTGGGCGATGACACCAGCGATTTCAACGGCCAGTTCAACATTGCCGGCGGCACATTGAAGGCGGCGGGCACTGGAGTTTTTGGCGTCGGCGCCGCCATTGACATTTCCGCAGGCGCGACACTCGAATTGGACGGATTTAATCAATCCATCGGCGGGTTGACTGGCAGCGGCGTGGTCAACAACGTGGATGTGAACTTCTCGGTGATTTTGACCGTGGCCAACGCTGCCGACAATACTTTCGACGGAACAATCACCAACGCCGGGGCAGCGGTCAAGGCGGATGCGTACGGACACGGCGCGATCGCGGTTGCCCAGTCGTCGGGCGGCAATTCTTCCGACGATGCTTCGATGGCGGCACTGGCATCGGCCCAGGCGCTCATGGCCCAGCGCCAGATCGACTACACCCGTTCCAACGAATCCGAGGCTGACCGTCTTGGCATTCAGACCCTCGCCCGCAGCGGCTACGACCCGAAGGCGATGGCCAGCATGTTCACCCGCATGCAGGCGATCTCGCGGGTCAATCAGGGCGGCGAACGCGAGCGCGCGCCGGATTATCTGCGCACCCACCCGGTTAACACCACCCGCATCAGCGAAGCCAAGCAGCGCGCCGAGGAGCTGGCGTCCAAGCCAGAAAGTTTCGATCCGGGCAGCACCGTCACCAGCGAAAATCCGCTGATCCCCTCCGGCCTGCGCGTCACCGGGCCAGCGCGGGTACACGACAACGTGCAGTTCGGCTGGGCGCGGGAACGCATTCGCGTGTTCAGCGCGAACACACCGAGCGCGGCGTTGGAAGAATACGAGCGCCAGCGCCGCAGCAAACCATTGAGCGACGCCCAGCGCTATGGACTGGCGATCGCGCGGGAACGCAACGGCGAATATGCAATTGCCGCGAAGGAATTGACGCCTTTGCTCGCCAAGTACCCATCCGACGTCTGGATCTCGATCGCCATGGCCGAAACCGAAGCCCGCGGCGGCAATCAGGCCGGCGCGGACGCGCGAATGGACGCCCTGCTGGCGCGAATGCCGAACCACCGCTCAGCGGCTCTGAGCTATGCCCAGCTGTTGGCCGAACGCAACACTGTCGCCGCCGGCAAGCGCGCGCAGGCCGTGCTGCGGCCACTCATGATTGCCGGCAAGGAAGACCCGGTCTTCCAGAGCACGTTCGCCCGCGCCAGCGAAGTGGCCGGCGATCCGGTGCGTGCCGGCGAAGCGTATGCCGAGGCCGAATATCTCAACGGCCGGCCGGAGCGCGCGCTGATCCAGCTCAACACCCTGCTGAAGCGGCCGGAAGTGGATTACTACGCACGCGCCAGGGTCGAGGCGAGGATCGCAGCGATCACCCCATCGGTGCTTGAACTGAAGCGCTTGGGGGTTCGAGACGAGGAGCTTGAACGGCGCTGACAGCCATCCATTGGCATCAACGCATCCCATCATCAAGATGCCGGGATGCGAACCACTATCGACATACCCGAAGATCTGCATCGGGTCATCACCAGCTTGGCCCGGCACACCGGCCGCAGCCTTGGACAGACGGTTGCCGAGCTTTTACGGCGCGGCTTGGTCGCCCCTGAACCGTCGAACCGCATCGGCGAATCAGCGGCCGTCTATCAACTGGATGGGCGCACCGGGCTTCCTGTTGTAGCTTCCCTTCAGCCGGTCACCGAGGATGACGTCAAGGCGCTGGACGACGAGCCGTGACCCATCTGCTGGATGGCAATGTTCTGATCGCGCTGGTCGATCGTTCGCATGTGCATCACTCCGCCGCAGTGCGATGGTTCTCCTCGCATGAAGGCGTCTTCGCCACCTGCCCGATCACCCAAGGCACGCTGCTGCGCCTCCTGCTGCGTTTCGGCGCTGTCGCGGATGCGGGCGGCGCGCTCTCAGTGCTGAAACAGCTGACCCGTCATCCCAGGCATGCGTTCTGGAACGACGACATCGGTTACGAGGAGATTTCGTGGGCAGGCGTGCTGGGGCACCGGCAGGTAACCGACGGTTATCTGGCCGGATTGGCACGCCATCGCGGCGGGCGCCTTGCGACATTCGACCGCGGTCTGGCCGCATTGCATGCCGATGTCGTCGACGCGATTCCATGTGAATCCCTTGAATAGTCGCGCCTTGCCGCATATGTCCGTGGTCACGATTCAGTCATAAAAATGTCGTCTACTGTGGCCGAATCGGTGCGGTGCAGTTCTCTCTGCGACGCATTCCACGCTGTCCCGTAGAACACGCCATGCAGAAGCGCATCCCATGCAAAAGCGCATATTGATCGTCGACGATGAACCCGCGATCCGCGACATGGTCGCCTTCGCCCTGCGCAAGGGTGAGTACGACCCGGTCCATGCCGGCGACGCCCGTGAGGCCCAGGCCGCCATTGCCGAGCGCGTTCCCGATTTGATCCTTCTTGACTGGATGCTCCCGGGCACAAGCGGCCTGGAGCTGGCGCGACGCTGGCGCCGCGATGCACTGACCCGGGAAATTCCGATCATCATGCTGACCGCGCGCGGCGAAGAGAACGACCGCGTCGGCGGCCTCGAAGCCGGCGTGGACGATTACGTGGTGAAGCCATTTTCGGCACGCGAACTGCTGGCCCGGATCCGTGCCGTGCTGCGCCGCTCGCGCGAGGACGACGAGGACGGCAGCGTGCAGGTGGGCGGTCTGCGCATCGACGGGGCATCGCACCGGGTCTATGCCGGCGACGCGCAGATCCAGATCGGGCCAACCGAATATCGCCTGCTGCATTTCTTCATGACCCACGCCGAGCGCGTCTATAGCCGCAACCAGCTGCTGGATCACGTCTGGGGCGGCAACACTTATGTCGAAGAACGCACGGTGGATGTGCATATCCGCCGGCTGCGGCGCGCTTTGGAACCTACCGTGCTCGACGGGATGGTCCAGACCGTTCGCGGTTCGGGCTATCGTTTTTCGGCCACGCTTTGAGCGCTGCTTACGGCGCGCGGGCTTTGATCGAACGCTTCCCATAGACTCGGCGGATGCCCAACGACGCCCGCTCCGCATGGCTCAAAACGCTCGGCCAGCTCGCGCTGGCCCTGATTGTGGCGCTTGCGCTGGGTTTTGCCGTGGGCCAACCCTGGCTCGTGATCACTGCCGCGGCGCTCGGCGTGGTGGCTTGGCATTACTGGAAACTGCGCCAGGTACTGCTGCGTCTGACCGCACGCCAGCGGTTCGCGCCATCCGCAGGCAGCGGCGTGTGGAACGAGCTGGATCGTCTGCTGTATCGCAGCCAGAACGAAATGCGCGCGCGCAAGCGCCGTCTGATCGACATGCTCCGCGCCTATCGCGCCGCCGCCGCTGCGCTGCCCGATGCGATTGTCGTGGTCGAGCGCAACAGCCAGCGCATCCAGTGGTTCAATGAAGCTGCGACGCGGCTGCTGGGCCTGGAGTATCCCGCCGATATCGGTGCGGCGATCAGCGAGCGCCTGCAGCCGCTGCCGGTGGCGCACTGGCTGGCGAGCGGGCGCTACGCCGAACCGCTGCTGGATACGCCCTCGCCGGCACACCCGGAACTACGCCTCAGTCTGCGGTTGATCCCTTACTCGGAGGAGCTGTGGCTGCTGGTTGCACGAGACATCAGCAAGCTCATGCACCTGGAGCAGATGCGTCGCGATTTCGTCGCCAACGTCTCGCACGAACTGCGCACGCCGCTGACCGTCGTGCACGGGTATCTGGACATGCTCGATCCTGCGGAAATGCCGGAATGGGCGCCGATGCTCACCGAGATGCAGCGCCAGTCGCAGCGCATGACCCAACTGGTCGAAGACCTGCTGATGCTGTCGCGACTGGAAGCGCAGGAGGCCTTGCCGGAGGAAGTCGTGTCGATGGTGCCGATGTTGACCACCCTCAAACGCGAGGCCGACGCGTTGAGCCAGCGCCGCCACATCATCGCGATCGAGGATGCCGCAGGCGTCGATCTGTGGGGCTCCACCAAGGAACTGCACAGTGCGTTCTCGAATCTGGTGAGCAATGCCATCCGCTACACCCCAGCCGGCGGCAGCATCAAAATCCGTTTTTCCAGCGAGCGCGACGGCGGCACGCGTCTGTCGGTGGAAGACACCGGCTACGGTATCCCCGAGGCGCATCTGCCGCGCATTACCGAGCGCTTCTATCGCGTCTCAACCAGCCGTTCCCGCGAAAGCGGCGGCACCGGCCTTGGCCTGTCGATCGTCAAACACGTGCTAAACCTGCATCAGGCGCGGCTTGAGATCGAAAGCGACGTCGGTCGCGGCAGCCGTTTCGCCTGCCGTTTCGGCCGCGAGCGCGTCCGCGCGCGCGATGCCCTCCATTTTTCCGAAGATTCCGCATGAGCCCACGCACGCCAGCACGCAAATCCGCACGCCCAGCTGCAAACAATCCGCCGCCGGACACGCACAGCGACAGCGATCCGCTGCGCGACTCCGCGCTGTATCTCAACCGCGAACTGTCGCAGCTGGATTTCAATTTCAGAGTGATGGCGCAGGCGCAGGACGGCATCGTCCCGCTGCTCGAGCGGCTGCGCTATCTGTGCATCTCATGCACAAACCTCGATGAATTCTTCGAGATCCGCGCCGCCACGGTACGCCAGGCGCAGGACTTCGGCATGCCGCTGGCTACCGACGGCGTGCCGCATGCCACCCTGCTCAAACGCATCCATGACCGCGCCGCTGAACTGGTCGACGCGCAATACCGCTGCTGGAACGAAGTGCTGCGCCCGGCGCTGAGCGAAGCCGGCGTGCGCGTGCTGCATCGCCAGCACTGGAACGCGCGCCAGACGCGCTGGCTGCGCGCGTATTTCCGCGATGAAATCATGCCGGTGCTGTCGCCGCTGGGCCTGGACCCGGCGCATCCCTTTCCGAAAATCCTCAACAAGTCGCTGAACATCGTGGTGGTGCTGAAAGGCAAGGACGCGTTCGGACGCGCCGGCCATCTCGCCATCGTCCGTGCGCCGCGCTCGCTGCCGCGCATCATCCAGCTGCCGGAACGTGCCTCCGGCGGCGAACACGATTTCGTGTTTCTCTCTGCGGTGCTGTCGGCGTTCGTCGACGAACTGTTTCCGGGCATGGACGTGAAGGGCGCGTACCAGTTCCGGGTGACCCGCAATTCCGAACTGTTCGTCGATGAGGAGGAAGTCGAAAATCTTGCGCTTGCGCTGCGCGACGAGCTGATCGGCCGCGGCTACCTGCGCGCGATGCGGCTGGAGATCGCTTCGGACTGCCCCAAACCGATCGTGCGCACGCTGCTGCAGAATTTCGAGCTGCCCGAAAACGCGGTCTACCGCATCCAGGGCCCGGTGAATCTCAACCGCGCCATCGAGATCTACGATCTGGTGCAGCGCCCTGATCTGAAGTTTCCGCCGTATCAATCGCGGCAGCCCAAGGACATGGAGACCATTTTCGAGCGCGCCGCTGCCGGCGATCTGCTGATGCATCATCCTTTCGACGCGTTCACGCCTGTCCTTGAGCTGATCAGACAGGCGGCGGAAGACCCGAACGTGCTGGCGATCAAGCAGACGCTGTACCGCGCCGGCAAGGATTCGCCGATCGTCGAGCATCTGATCCAGGCCGCGCGCAACGGCAAGGATGTGACCGTGGTGATCGAACTGCGCGCACGCTTCGACGAAGAGGCCAACCTGCGTCTGGCGGACCGGCTGCAGGATGCCGGCGTGCAGGTCGTCTACGGCGTGGTGGGCTACAAGACCCACGCGAAAATGCTGCTGATCGTGCGCCGCGAAGGCCGCAAGCTCGTCCGCTATACCCATCTTGGCACCGGCAATTATCACGCCGGCACATCGCGCGCCTATACCGACTTCGGACTGATCACCGCCGACCCGGAGATCGGCAGCGATGTGCACCAGATCTTCCAGCAGATTTCAGGGCTTGCGCCCGCGATCAAACTCAAGCGTCTGCTGCAGTCGCCGTTCACGCTCCACGCCGGCGTGCTGAAACGCATCGAACGCGAGACCACGCTCGCGGCGGCTGGAAAACCCGGCCGGATCGTCGCCAAGATGAATGCCCTGAACGAACCTCAGGTCATCCGCGCGCTGTATGTGGCGTCGCAGGCCGGCGTGCGCATCGATCTGATCGTGCGCGGCGCGTGCACGCTGCGGCCGGGCATGCCCGGCGTGTCCGACAACATTCGCGTGCGTTCGATCGTCGGCCGTTTTCTCGAACACAGCCGCGTCTGGTGGTTCGGAAACGACGGCGACCCCGACCTGTTCTGCTCCAGCGCCGACTGGCTGGAGCGCAATCTGCTGCGCCGGGTGGAGATCGGGTTCCCGATTCTCGATCCGGAGCTGGCCGCGCGCGTCAAAGAAGAATCGCTGGACAATTACCTGCTAGACAATCTCAACGCCTGGGAGCTTCAAGCCGACGGCACCTATCAGCGGATGGTGCCCGAAGCCGATGCGATGCCGCATTCGGCGCAGTCGATGTTGTTGGCCAAGCTCTGCGGCTGAAACAGTCTCTCGTCAGTCAGCGACTTTATTTCCTGTCAGGCCAGCATGTTGTTCGCCTCCCCTTGCGCAAAGCGCAGGGGGAGGTCGGGAGGGGGGCATGTTTTGATCGACTTTGATCAACGACCTACCCATCATCCATCCGCTCAACCGCCATTTTTGCGTTCGTCACCGGGCGAATCAACAGCGCACTGCAGCCCTCTGCAGCCCTACCCTTCGCCTTCGGCGCATGGCAGGGAGCGTCACCAGCGGTTCCGCTCAAGGAAGCATGTTGGTAGGCTGCGCGGGCGTTGGCACCGTCCCGAACCCTACAGGCCCGCCGCTTGAATCGACCCGCTTCCCCAGATTCCGATACGCCCTCCGCTCCACTTGAGGACGGCGATGCCTTGGCAGCGATCGATCTGGGCTCGAACAGCTTCCACATGGTGGTTGCGCGCACGGTGCTGGGCCAGCTGCGGATCATCGACCGTCTGCGCGAAAACGTGCGCCTCGCCGATGGTCTGGACGGCAAGGGCGGTCTGGATGCGCAGGCCCGCGAGCGCGCGCTCGACTGCCTGTCGCGCTTCGGTCAACGCATTCGCGATCTGCCGCCGCATCGGGTCCGCGCCATCGCCACCAACACGGTGCGCGCGCTGCGCGAGCCGCAGCTGTTCCTCTCCGCCGCAGAGCGTGCGCTGGGCCACGCCATCGAAGTGGTATCGGGCCGCGAGGAAGGACGTCTGATCTATCTGGGCGTCGCTCACGCCCATCCGCCCAAACCGATGCAGCGGCGGCTGGTGATCGACATCGGCGGCGGCTCCACCGAATGCATCATCGGCTCCGGCTTCGACACCATCGAGCGCGAAAGTCTGCAGATCGGCTGCGTCGCCAGCACCAATCGCTTTTTTCCGAATGGCAGATTGACCAAAAAGCGCTGGAAAGACGCGTTGACCGAAATCGAGGCGGAATTCCAGCAGTTCGCCGGGCTGTACCGCAGCCTCGGCTGGCAGGAAGCCATCGGCTCTTCCGGCACCAACAAGGCCATCGGCGATATCTGCGCCGCGATGAAACTGACCAAGGGTGCAGTGACTGCGGACGCCCTGGCGATCGTGCGCGACCGTCTGCTCACCGCCGACCGCATCGAAACGATCGATCTGCCCGGGCTGCCCGAAGACCGTAAATCGATCATCGCCGGCGGCGTGCTGATCCTTGAAGCCGCATTCGAAACGCTTGGCCTCGACCGTATGATGGTCAGCAAGGCAGCGATGCGCGAAGGCGTCCTCTACGACATGCTGGGCCGCGGTGGCGTGGACGATCCACGCGACATTTCGATCGATGCGCTGATGCAGCGCTACGGCGTGGACCGTGGTCAGGCGAAGCGCGTGGAGGACACCGCGCTGCGGCTCTTCGGCCAAGTGGCTGCGCGATGGGGCCTGGGCGACGACGAGCGACGCATGCTGGTCTGGGCGGCACGCGTGCATGAGATCGGCCTTGCCATCGCCCACAGCCAATACCACGTGCACGGCGCGTATCTGCTGGAACATTCGGATATCGCCGGTTTCTCCAAACAGGAACAACTGTTCCTGGCCGCGCTGGTCCGCAATCATCGGCGCAATATTTCGAACAAATCGCTGGATGCCCTGCCCGACCGCCTGCAGGCCCAGGTGCGCCGCTGCGCCGCGCTGCTGCGCATCGCAGTGCTGCTGCACCGCTCGCACGAAGCGGACACCATCCCGAAGCTGGAACTGCGCGTGGTCGGCAACGCGGCAAATATTTCGATCTCGAACAGCTGGCTGGACCAGCGGCCTTTATTGCGTTCGGATCTGGAGCACGAACCCGAAGGCATCGCCGGGCTCGGTATCGAGCTGCGCCTCGACAGCTGAGCGCGCGCGTCATCGCGCTGTCACCGCTGCGCCATCCCGGTTTCACGGCATCGCGTCAAGCTTCTCCAAACGAGGGGCCGAGGATGCATTACGCGATCGTCACCGAAACCTATCCGCCGGAGATCAACGGCGTCGCGCTCACCGTGCAGAGTCTCGAGCAGGGCCTGCGCATGCGCGGCCATAGCGTCGATGTCATGCGGCTTCGACAGACCCGGCAGAATCAGGCTGCGGCCCACGAATATCTGCTGTCGGGGCTTTCGCTGCCCCGTTACCCCGGACTGAGATTCGGTCTGCCCGCAACCCGAAAACTGATCTCCCTGTGGACCCAGCACCGCCCGGATGCGATCTATGTGGCCACGGAAGGCCCATTGGGGTGGTCGGCTCTGCGGGCAGCGCGCGCACTGCGCATTCCCGCTGCGACGGGCTTCCACACGCGGTTTGATCGATACATGCGCGACTACGGCATGCCGTTTCTCGAATCCAGCGCGCTGCGCTGGATGCGTCGCTTCCACAACAGCGCGAACGCCACGCTGGTGCCGACGGTAGCGCTGCATCGCGAACTCATAGCGATGGGCTTCAAGCATCCGCTTCGGCTGCCGCGCGCGGTGGACGGCGCGTTGTTCCACCCCGCACGACGCGACGACGCACTGCGCGCATCGTGGGGTCTGGCTGCGGAAGATCTCGCCGTCATCCACGTCGGGCGTATTGCGCCCGAAAAAAATCTCGGCCTTGCGGTACGCGCGTTCCGGCATATCCAGACACGCAGCCCCGCAGCACGCTTCGTCTGGGTCGGCGATGGGCCTGGCCGCGAGCAGCTGCAGAAAGATCATCCGGATTTTGTATTCAGCGGCGTACAGCGCGGTGAAGCGTTGGCGCGGCATTTTGCCAGCGGCGATCTGTTCCTCTTTCCCAGTCGCAGCGAAACCTACGGCAACGTCACGCTCGAAGCGATGGCCAGTGGCGTACCGACGATCGCTTTCGACTACGGCGCCGCGCGCGAATGCCTGCGCGACGGCGAACATGGCGCAGCCGTCCCCAATGATTCTGCGGATGGCGATGATGATTTCGTGCACGCCGCGCTGCGTATCGCCACCGATACGGCGCTGCGTGCGCAGATGCGCCTGGCTGCGCGCGATGCGGTGTCGGTTCTGCGTCCCGAGCAGGTCGCTGCGGATTTCGACGCCATCCTCCAACGTCTGGCCCGAGCAGGAACTTCTTATGACCGACACAGTGCGGCCCCGGCGATTGCGGGCGAATGAGGCGGCCTGGTGTCTGCGCGCCAATGCGCTGTGCGGACGCATCGTCGCCCGACGCTTTTTTTCGCTGATCAGCAGGCTCGGCGACGGCATGTTCTGGTACGCATTGATCTCAGCTCTGGCGCTGATCGGCGGCCGGGACGGTCGGCTCGCCGCGCTGCATCTGACTGCGATCGGCGCAGTCTCGCTGCTCCTCTACAAGATGTTGAAACAATGGACGCGCAGGCCGCGCCCCTGCGCCTCCGACGCGCGGATACGCGCATGGGTGGCGCCGCTGGACGAGTTCAGTTTCCCATCGGGCCATACCCTGCACGCGGTGGGTTTCACCATCGTCGCAATCTCGTACTTCCCCGTGCTGTCGTGGCTGCTGATTCCCTTCGCCGCCAGCGTCGCGGTATCGCGCGTGGTGCTGGGGCTTCACTATCCCAGCGATGTCCTGGCGGCCACCGGAATCGGCAGCGGACTGGCGCTGGGGTCGATCTGGCTGCGCGAAAACGCGACAGTGCTGTGGTAAGGACGGGCCCCGGCCCGCCGTTCTACGGTCCGACCGACTTCCATGATCGAATCAATCCACATCAATCAGATCCACATCAATCAGATCCACTGCGATCGGATGCATACGGCCGCGACACGCGTCAGGACCCGCGCTATCGAATAATCTCGACCGTCGCGTTTTGCAGCGCCGGCTGCAGCTGGCCCGACCAATCGCGATCGTTCGCCACCTGCGCATTCATGCGCGTCCCGGCAAGCGTTTCGACATCAATCTCGGCATACGTCCACCCCGTACTCTCACCGCTCGCAGACATGATTCCATCCGCCGGCAATCCGGCATCCATCGGCGCGTAGACCGTGGCCTCGCCGGTATTGAGGTCCAGCGCGGGGCTCCATGGCGCTTCACCGGCCGTCACCGCCTGCGCGACGAAGCAGCGATTCTCCAGCGCCCGCGCCAGACAGCCCACCCGAACGCGGGTCGCGCCGGCGGCGGTATCGGTGCAGCTCGGCACCAGCAGCAGCTGTGCGCCGGCTTCGCACTGCGCGCGCACGGGCAGTGGAAATTCGATATCGTAGCAGATCGCGATGCAGGCGCGCAGGCTGCCGAAATCGAATACTTTCAGCGCATCGCCGCAATCGATGACGCCGGTTTTTTTCTCGAAACCGGTGAGCTGCAGTTTGTCCTGCCAAGCGTGGCTGCCGCAGGGAGAAAACAGATCTGCGCGATTGCGATAACGACCGGCGCCGCTGTCGAGCAGGAATGTGCCGGCCACGATCCGCAAACCGGTCTCGCGCGACAATCCGGCGTAGAGGTCGAGCCACGCACCACGATACCGCTGGATCGCTGCGAGCGATGCGTGCAGATCGCCGCGGATCCCGGGTTCCAACGTCGCGCCGAGCTCAAGCGACAGATACTCGGGCAACACCGCGATCTGCGCAGCGGCCGATGCCGCTTCGCGAAGCCACTGCGACTGCTTCTGGGCAAAATCCTCGAACCGCTGCGGTGCGCCGATCGGATATTTCGCGACTGCGGTTTTCACTGCTTGTTTTCCACGTCGAGCGAGCGTGTCCAGAAGGTCAGCCTATGCTCCATCTCGCCGCGGCCAATTTCGTTCCAGCGCAGAGTTACCGTCATGTTGGCTTGGCGGGCATACCCGCGCTTGGCCCAGAAAAGCTCATTGCTGCGATGCGCTTGCGGCCGACGGGAATCGTGAGGATCGCGATCCACTGCGCAAAATGCGGTCGTATCGAAGCGGCCTGGCGCACGCGCGTGTGCTTCACGGTGATCGAAAAACGCATGGCCGATACCGCTGCCGCGATACGCGGGCAACAGCACGGATTCGCC
>JANOXT010000139.1:0-2366 GCA_031418555.1 Lysobacterales bacterium
CGGGCTTGGTGGAAGCGCTGCGGCCCATCGCGCCGATCAGGTTGTGCTGGAACTCGCGCCACAGTTCGAGATTGCGCTCGGTCAGCTGGTTCATCATGGTCCACGGTGTCTGGCCGACGATGCCGCCGATCTGCTGCCTGAACTGCTGCTGCTGATCCAGAAACACCTGCATCGAGCGTTCCAGATAGTTGCCCATGAAGCCCTGCAGCGAATCTCCGTAGAAACGGATGATCTGGCTGAGCAGCTGGGTGGACAGCACCGGTTCGCCGTTCTGTTCGTGCTCCGCGATGATCTGCAGCAGCACCTGACGGGTCAGGTCGTCGCCGGATTTGGCGTCGCGCACTTCGAAGTCTTCGCCGTCCACGATCAGCTGCCGCACGTCCTCGATCGTGATGTAGCTGGAGATCTTGGTGTCGTAGAGACGGCGATTCGGATACTTCTTGATGATCCGCATTGCGGGCATGGAGCCTTTACTCTAGAGAACTGCAGTCCGCGAGCATGGCGCAGCCGGCAGCCGCTTGCAACTCACCGGCCTGAAGCCGCCATTCCTGCTGTACAGACCGTCCGTGGCGGATCGGCTGGAACCGGTTCCAAGCGCTGTTTTCCGCAGCGCCCGCCTGCCCGGCGCCGACCGCGCAGGGCATTCAGGCAAGCGTCGGGCAGCGCGTAACGGGACTCACCAGCCCATGTGATGACCGCCGTTGATGTCGAGGTTGGAGCCGGTGATCCAGCCCGCCTGCTCGTCGGCAAGGAAGGCGACGCCGTAGGCGATTTCCTCCGGCGTGCCAAGGCGCCCGGTGGGGATGTCGGCCACGATCTTGGCGCGAACCTCTTCGGGGACGGCCATGACCATATCGGTGGCGATGTAGCCGGGCGAAATCGTGTTGACGGTGACGCCCAGTTTGGCGTTCTCGCGCGCCAGCGAAATAGTGAAGCCGTGCATACCGGCCTTGGCCGCAGCGTAATTGGCCTGACCGTACTGGCCTTTGAGACCGTTGATCGAGCTGATCTGGATCACCCGGCCCCACTTGCGGTCGCGCATGCCTTCGATCACCGGCCGGGTGACGTTGAACACCGAATTCAAATTGGTGTTGATCACGTCCTGCCACTGGATCGCAGTCATCCGATGGAACGTGCCGTCGCGGGTGATGCCGGCGTTGTTGATCAGGATGTCGATCGGCCCAAGCTGGCGTTCGACGTCCCGTACCATCGCTTCCGCTTCCTCGGGAGAACTCACATCGCCCTTGGCGAGCGCCATGTCGTAGCCCTGCGCTTTGAGCTCGGCCTGCCAGGCTTTGGCTTTTTCCTCGTTGCGATAGTTGGTGGCGACCTGGTGACCCATGTCCGCCAATCGCTTGCAGATGGCGGTACCGATGCCGCCGGTGCCGCCGGTGACCAATGCGATGCGCGTAGTCATGATTTTCTCCCCTTCCATTCGAGTTTGCTTGGCGGCCGTCGCCGGGTCTGGTGCACGCTGACGGCTGGTTTGATCCGATTCTATGCGTCTTGCATGGCCGCGCCATTGTGCAATGCGGCGAAGGCGATGGGATGACGCGGGATCACGCCGGGATCGAATGCAGCCACCGCCCGCGCAAGCGTGCGTTCCATGCTGCCCGGATCATCCAGCTTGTCCCAGCGCTGCCCAAGCGCCCGCCACGCCAGCCGCAGCGCCGGCAGCGGATCGTCGCCGTCCACGGGCAGCGCCGCCAACGATTTCGACAGCTTCGCGCCCTCTGCGTCGATGATCAGCGGCAAGTGTGCGTAGCCGGGTGTCGGCAGCCCCAGTGCGCGCTGCAGCAGGATCTGCCGCGGCGTGGAATCCAGCAGATCGGCGCCGCGCACAATATGGGTGATGCCCTGATCGGCATCGTCCACGACCACAGCAAGCTGGTAGGCCCAGAAACCATCAGCGCGCAACAGCACGAAATCGCCGACTTCCGCCGCCATGTCCTGCTCGATATGGCCGTGCAGCGCGTCCTGGAAGCCGACGATGCTGTTGTCGATCACCCGCAGACGGACCGCGGCGGCCGCACGTACAGCGTTGTGTCCGCATGCGCGGTGGATGCCGCCGACCGCGATCAGATCGCTGCGGCTGCAGCGGCATTCAAACGCGAGATCGGCCGCAAGCAGACGATCGAGAGCGGCGCGATACAGCGGATGGCGTTCGCTTTGGTGGGCCACCGGGCCGTCCGACACCAGCCCGAAGCCGGCGAGCGTGCGCAGCTGCGCGTCGGCAGCCCCCGCGATTTCGCGCGGTGGGTCCAGATCTTCGATCCGCACCCACCATTCGCCATGGGCATGTCGGGCCATCAGCCAGCTGCCGAACGCAGCGACCAGCGAACCGAAGTGCAGCGGCCCGGTGGGCG
>JANOXT010000140.1:0-3355 GCA_031418555.1 Lysobacterales bacterium
CCACAGCGGCACTGACTGCTGCGGGTCGAAGCACGCGGCGGCGGCCAGCATCAGGCCCACGGCGTCGGCCTGGGTTTCGTGTTTGCGCGCATACGGCAATAGATAGCCGTAACCCATTGCCGCCTGCATCATCTGCTGCGACTGCGGGTCCATGCCGCTCATGGCGCCGGCCATCTGACCGAGCTGGCCGAGCTTCTGCTGCGACATCCGCTGGGCGCCGTGACGCAGCAGCGCGTGGGCGATTTCGTGGCCCATCACCACCGCCACCGCGTCGGCGTTCTGCGCGACCGGGATCAGGCCGGTGTAGACCGCCATCTTGCCGCCGGGCAGGCAGAACGCATTGGCCTGATCGGACTGGATCACGTTGACGTCCCACTCGAAAGTTTCCCACGCACGGTTGGGCTGATTGCCGCTGTCGGCCGCCATCTGCGCTTCGACCTCCGGCACCTTGGCGATCAGGCGTTTGGCGATTTCACGAACCTGCTGCGCGATCTGCGAATTGGGATCGACCGGCCGCTCTTTCGACAGAATGTCTTCATAAGCCTGCAGGCCCATCGCTTTTTCTTCGTCGATGGAAATGCTGCCGTCGATCAGCACTTTCTCGCCGGTGTACGGGTCGACCTGCCGGTTCGACACCCAGTAATACGCCGCATAGCCCGCGAACAGCAGCAGGATGATGAAGCGCGGGTTGATGCCGCGCCGGCGCTGCCCGCTGCCCTGCTGTTGCTGGTTGCCGAAAGGATTCTGTCGCATCGTTGCCTGCCCTCGCCGTGCCAAAGTCTTGAGGAACCTCCGATCTGATCGGAGGCTCCGTGCGCCAAGGATGACGCACCTGCGAACCAATCGCGCAAACGATCAACTCGCAGGAGGGAACCCGGGCTGCGCCCCGGTTCTCGACGTCTGGACCACACCTGCAAGGTGTTATCCAGACCTTCCCTAGATCTCCCGCACCACCCGGAACCCGGTCAGCGCATTTGTCGCATCCGCCTCCGCCTGGCCGCGCCACGCCGCGCGGGTCTGCGCGGGCGCGTTGGACCAGCCACCGCCGCGGACAACGCGGGTGCGGCAACCGGGGTTCACCCAGGCCTTGCCGGTACTTGGGGCGCGACGATAACCATCATGCCAGCAATCCGCCACCCACTCGCGGACGTTGCCCTCCAGATCGTGGACATCGAAGGCGTTGGCGCGGAATGTCGCGGCCGGCGCAGGGCCCCAGTCGCCATCGCGATAACCGACGAAAGCGTTGCCCCAACTACGGCCCGTTGACGAGCGGTCGCCGCCGCCGGTGAGGTTTCCGGTGCCCGGCGGGGGCGGACGGTCGCCCCAAGGATAATGACCGGGCGCGCCGGCGCGCAGTGCGTATTCGAACTCCGCCTCGCTGGGCAAGCGGTAGCGCTGGCCGCTGCGCTCGGACAGCCAACGCGCGTAGGCCTCCGCATCCTTGGCGCTGACATGCAGCACCGGCATGTCGTCGGTCGTTATATTGCCCAGATAATCGTGCCGCCAATCCACGCCGCTGCGACGCACGAAGTTACCGCCGCGTTCGTCGTAGACCATGGAATGGCCGCGGCGCAGCGCGCGTGGGCCATACCCGCTGGCCAGCACGAAACTGCGGAATTCGCCGACGGTCACTTCGGTGCGGGCGATGGCGAAACCGCGATCGAAGCGCACGTAGCGGGAGGGGCGTTCGGAGCCGGACGCATCGGGCTCGGCATCGCGGGCGCCCATGCGAAACCCGCCGTGCGGCACCACCACCATCTCCGGGCCGCGTCCGCCGCCGTCCAGACCATCGGTGAAGCGCTGACCGGGCCGCTGCAGACCGTAGTGCGCGGCCAGATCGATGCGGTTGCGCAGCTCGGCGGCGGCGGCATCGCCGGGCGCCGCCACCCGCAGGATGTCCGCCAGCCGCTGTCGTGCCCACGACAGATGATTCGGACGGTTCGGCTGCAACAGCAGCGCAAGCCCTTCATCGCGCAGACGGGCAATCCGCGCGCGTCTGACCGTTTCCACCTGTTCGCGGCCGATGTCGAGCGTGCCGACTCCCGGCCGCACTGCGCCGGCCTTGCCAAGCCAGCGTTCGGCGTCCTCGAAATCGCCTTGTTCGGCCGCATCCTCGGCGCGACGGATCAGCGCGCTTTCCACCGCCGCGATGCCCTGCGACGCGCGCGGCTGGCCGGGTTGCAGCCGCAGCGCCTGCCGGAACAGCGGCAGCGCGCCCTCGCCCGCTTCGCCAAGACGACCCTCGGCCAACGCACGCTCGGCCGCATCGTTGAATTCCCAGAGACTGTCGGCACGATCGAGCCGGACCAGATAATCGGCGCCGCCATCGATCCGCTCGATACCCACGCTGCGCATCACCGCGCCCACCGCATGCGCACGACGCAGCGCATCGGCCTCATCGCCGGAGGCCGCCAGCGCCTCGTCGCCGGCCTTGGCCAAACGCACCAAAGCACGCGACAGCCCGGCCTTCGCCTTGGCGTCGTTGGGGTCGTGGGCGGTCAGGGCGAGATACAGCGGAATCGCGGCATCGGCGTCTTCATACAGCCGGCCTTCGGCCAGCGCAGCGGCAGCGCGTTTGCGTGCGGCTGGAACGCCGGCAGCGTCCAGCACGATGGTGGGGCTGCGCCAGGTGAGACGCTCGGCAATGGCATCGTCGCCACTCACCGTGACCGTACCGTCGGCCCGCCGCTGAACCGCCTGCCCGCCTTCAACGTCGGGCGCCTTGGCCCCGCCGCGATCGCAGGCGCACAGCAACGCCAGCGTCGCGATGACGCCCACCGCCAAGGCCTGTCGTGTCGCGCGCAACGCCAATCTCCGCTCCGTGTCTTGTCTTCGTCTGCCGCGGCCACCTTATCGCATCGCCTGCCAGCGACGATGACCCGGACCGCACTCCGGTAGCATAGCGGCCCGCCATTTCCGAACCGAGCCCGTGCCGCACTGGATCACCGACCCCGCACCGCTGCACGCGCTCATCGCCGCCGCACCGGCCAGCATTGGCCTGGACACCGAATTCGTCCGCGAGCGCACCTACTGGCCGCAGCTGGCGCTGGTGCAGATCGCCGCCGGCGACGCGCTGCCCGACGACGCGGCTTCAGACAGACAAATTCTGTTGGTCGACCCCCTGCTGCCAGGCATGGCCGAACCCCTGGCGCAGCTGCTGGCCGACACCCGCATTCTCAAGATCATGCACAGCGCCAGCGAAGACCTGATCGCGCTCAAATATTTCTGCAACGCCCTGCCCCAGCCGCTGTTCGACACCCAGGTCGCCGCCGCGCTGTGCGGCGCAGGCGCGGGCCTGGGCTACCAGCGCGTGCTGCTGGAGCTGCTGGACGTGAGCGTCGACAAAGGCGAGACC
>JANOXT010000141.1:0-1729 GCA_031418555.1 Lysobacterales bacterium
ACTACGAAGAAATCCTCATACAAGAATTCGATAACATGATGCTCGTCGTAGCTCAGCAACCAACTAAAGTTGACAGCCGTTAGTGCTGTGGCAAGCTGTTTGTGTTGCCCGAGACGGTAATAGTGGCGGTATAGCATCTCGCCCTTGTTGAAGTAGGGCGGATCCAAGTAGAAGAAGTAGTCGGGGTTCTTCGCTTTCTCATTGATGAGTGTGACTGCATCGCCAAAACGCACGTCCACGCTTTCGGCAAGCATAGCTAAGGCCAGAATTCGCGCGATGATGTCGTCTTTATTTGTGCGGCAGTCAATCTTGTATACCGACTTCTGCAATTTGCCCCCAATCGGGCCGCCATTCAGAATTCCAGAAAAGTTTGCGCGGTTGAAGAAGAGTCCAGCAACACCCATATCGAGCAGGTTCTTCCGATTCGGCTGGTCGAGCTTCAACAGTGGCTGAAAGTCTGTCCAAGTTGAAACCGAGATATCCAGCTCCTGAAATCTGACAATCAATTCGCTCGGCTTTTCAAAGACACATGTCCAAAAGGCGTAAAGGAGCGGATCACGCTCCAACAGCGTCACATGAGGCGTTAATCCGAAGTCAAGTAGCCCGAGCGATACCGCTGCGCTGCCTGCGTATGGCTCGACGACCGAGGTGCCCTCAAAACCGCCGCTACGGAAGATATGGGCAGCTGTGGCCAAAAAATCAGACTTCCCGCCTGGATACCGTAGCGGGCTGTGCATCATGCCGAAATTCCATGGAGGTCATGGATCTGCTCATTGACCCAATGCGCAATCGCTTGCAGCGAATCAGTTCGCTCAATCACCAGTTCAGGACGTTGTTCGCGAGCCAAAACACATCCTTCTTGCGTGAGTCGTGGTAATCGCATACGGTCAATAATCACCCCATAGCGCGCGGTTATGGCGTCAAGTCGCTCACGGCGTGTACCTTCTATGCCGATGGGTGGTACTGCGTGAGGGATGAAAATGGAGGCCAATGGCTGAGAAGGTGGCGGGGGCTGGAACCAATTTCGATGGAAATTGTCGATCGGGGCGCCCTTTATTGGCTTTCCCTCCCAATTGTTTCCCGAAGCTACTTGACCAAGCATGTAAGTCTTGCCCGGCGAGTTATCAGGCCTTGGGCGCCAAGCAATTACATCGATCTCTTCGTCCTTTGGACAAGGTGAGACGCCAGGTCTGGGCTGCGGGACTACAACCCCCTCGCCGAACAACTCATAGACTTCACGAAGTCGCTGCAGAAATGGAGGGTTCTGATTTGGTCTTGGCCATCCGAACGAAATCGCGCAACCTTGTATTTCTGCGGCAGCGGCGATCGTCGAGCATCCCTGAAATAGGTCTCTGACTCCGTTATCCACCCGGGGGAACCAAGGCCCGCTCAGGAGTTCGGCGCCGTTCGCGTGGGTCAATAGCAGGCAAAAGAGGTAGGTGTATCCGCCATCGTTTGGAGGACCTACAACCTGAAGTGCATTGCCATTTGTGAGACGGAAGGGATAGCTCGTTCCAAGTGCCTGCACGCGATCGCCAATCTCATCGGAGATGGAGTCGATGAATGCGTCGTCGTCAGAGCCACTGACACCATCGATGTCCGTGTCGTCCTCGCGACCCATACGGCCTTCCGGGTCGCTCCCCTCGGACTCTCGGCTTATATCCCAAAGTCGACGAAGTGTCCCGAGCCGGAAGCTACCGAGCTTAGATGAAAGTGCTTTTAGTTCGAG
>JANOXT010000142.1:0-7270 GCA_031418555.1 Lysobacterales bacterium
TATCAAGGCGAAGGCCGATGAGAAAAAAGCCCAGGACGCCGTGCCGGTGGAAGTGGCGCGGGTGTCGCGCCGTGCGATCGCCGCCAGCTATACCGGTACCGCTCCGTTGGAAGCCCGCGGTGAGTCCCAGGTGGTCGCCAAAACTTCCGGCGTCGCCCTCCAGGTGCTGGTCGAAGTGGGCCAGCAGGTACGCGCTGGCCAGGTTTTGATCCGTCTCGATTCCGATCGCGCCGCGCTTCAAGCCGCACAGAGCGCGGCGCAGATGCGCAAGTTCGAGGCCAACTACAATCGTTCGTTGCAGCTGTCGAAACAGCAGCTGGTCAGCGCCAACGATCTCGACCAGCTCAAGTTCGATCTGGAAAATGCGCGCGCGGTCAATCGTCTCGCCAATCTCGAAATGTCCTACGCCAATGTGTCGGCGCCGATCTCCGGCGTGATCGCCGAACGTTCGATCAAGACCGGCAACTTCGTCCAGATCAATACGCCGATTTTCCGCATCGTCGACACGTCGCGGCTGGAGGCCACCCTCAACGTGCCCGAGCGCGAACTCGCCACTTTGAAAGCGGGCCTGCCGGTGCAGCTTCTGGTCGATGCCTTGCCCAGCCGCCCGTTCCAGGGGCAGGTGGATCGCGTTGCGCCCGTGATCGATTCGGGCAGCGGCACGTTCCGGGTGATCTGCACCTTCGATAGCGGCGGTCTGCTGCAGCCGGGTATGTTCGGCCGGATCAAGATCGATTACGACCAGCGCGCCAATGCCGCAGTGATTCCGCGCAATGCGCTGCTGGATGACGAAGGTGCGTCTGCGGTGTTCACCGTGCGCGGAGGCAAAGCGGTGCGCACCCCGGTGACGCTCGGTTATTTCGACGGCGAGTGGGTCGAAGTGCGCGGCGGTCTGAAAGCCGATGACCGCGTGGTCACTGCCGGCAAAGTGGCTTTGCGCGACGGCGCCGATGTGCAGGTGATCGGCGACCCCAAACCCAAGCCGGTCGCAGTCGCCAAGTCCGAGGGCGGCAAACCATGAGCGCTGCCGAGCCTTCCGGGCACGAGCCAGGCTCTTCGGGATTCGATCTGGTCGAATTCTCCACCCGGCGACGGGTCACCGTGATGATGTTCTGGGTCACGATGTTTCTGTTCGGTGGACTGGCGCTGTCGAATCTCAAGGTCAATCTGCTGCCCGACCTGAGCTATCCCACGCTGACCGTGCGCACCGAGTACACCGGTGCCGCGCCGTCCGAGGTCGAAACGCTGATCTCCGAACCGGCGGAAGAAGCGCTTGGCGTGGTCAAGAACCTGCGCAAACTGAAGTCCGTGTCGCGCACCGGCCAGAGCGATGTGGTGCTTGAGTTCGCCTGGGGCACGGATATGGATCAGGCCAGCCTCGATGTGCGCGACAAGATGGAATCGCTGCAGCTTCCGCTGGAGGCCAAGCCGCCGGTGCTGTTGCGCTTCAATCCTTCAACCGAGCCGATCATGCGGCTTGTGCTTTCGGCCAAACACGATCCCGCAAAGACCGGTGCGTTAAAGACCGAAGACGACCTGCGCATACTTTCCGAAATGCGCCGGTTCGCCGATGAGGATCTGAAAAAGAAACTCGAACCGGTCGATGGCGTGGCCGCAGTCAAGGTCGCCGGCGGCCTGGAAGATGAAGTACAGGTCGACATCGATCAGCAGAAGCTCGCGCAGCTGCGTCTGTCGATTGATACCGTGATCCAGCGCCTGCAGCAGGAAAACATCAATATTTCCGGCGGCCGTCTGGAAGAGGGCAGCCAGCGCTATCTTGTGCGGACCGTCAACCAGTTCGCGAATATCGACGAGATACGCGACATGCTGGTGACCACTCGCAGCGCCGGCAACGATGCGGCTGCGAGCGCCGCGCAGCAGATGGCCGCGATCGCGGCTTCGACCGGATCGGCCGCGGCGATGGCCGCAGCCAGCTCGGTGCAGAGCGCTTCCGGCGGCGCTTCCAGTACGCCCGCAGGCGGCATGCCCGTGCGGTTGAAAGATATCGCCGAGATCCGCCAGGGCAGCAAGGAACGCGAGGCGATCATCCGTCTGGGCGGCACCGAGGCTGTCGAGCTGGCGATCTACAAGGAAGGCGATGCGAATACGGTGGCCAGCGCCGATGCGATCATCAAAAAACTGGAGGAGATCAAACAGCAGATTCCGCCGGATATCGAGCTGACCACCATCGAGGATCAATCGCAGTTCATCCGCAGTGCGATCAACGACGTGAAGATCGATGCGGTGATCGGCGGCTTTCTCGCGGTTCTGATCATCTTTCTGTTTCTGCGCGACGGTTGGAGCACGTTCGTGATCGCGCTGTCGCTGCCGGTTTCGATCGTCACCACGTTTTTTTTCATGGAACAGTTCGGGCTGAGCCTCAACGTGATGTCGCTGGGCGGGCTTGCGTTGGCCACCGGTCTGGTGGTCGACGATTCGATCGTGATTCTGGAAAGCATCGCCAAAGCGCGGGAGCGTGGACTGGGCGTGTTCGAGTCGGCGATCGTCGGCACCCGCGAAGTCAGCATGGCGGTGGTCGCGTCCACGCTGACCACGGTCGCGGTCTTCCTGCCGCTGGTGTTCGTTGAAGGCATCGCCGGCGAACTGTTCCGCGATCAGGCGCTGACCGTTGCGACCGCGATCGGCATTTCGCTGATTGTGTCGATGACGCTGATTCCGATGCTCAGCGGCTGGCGCAGCCGCGCACCCATGGCGTTCGACGAAGAAGCGCCGCACACGCAGTGGCAGCCGGAAAAACGCTGGCAAAAGCCGCTGGCGGCAGGTGGTCGTGGGCTCGGTGCGGTGATCAGAGGGCTGTCCTATGGCATCGTCTTCGCCTTGATCCGCGTCTGGCGCGGGCTGGGTGCGGTGATCGGTCCGGTGATGCGCACATTCAGCGACGTGACGATGTCGCCGTATCATCGTCTCGAAGCCGCTTATCTGCGGCTGCTGCCTGGGGCGATACGGCGGCCCGGTCTGGTGCTGGTGTCGGCGACGTTGGCATTCGTGCTGAGTTTGATGCTGGTGCCGATGCTGGGCACCGATCTGATTCCGCAGCTCGCCCAGGATCGTTTTGAAATGACCGTCAAGCTGCCTCCAGGTACGCCGCTGCGCGAGACCGACGCCATTGTCCGCGACGTGCAGCGCAAGCATTCGAAAGACGATGGCATCCGCGAACTGTATGGCGTCAGCGGTAGCGGCACGCGCCTCGACGCCAGTCCGACCGAAAGCGGCGAGAACATCGGCAAGCTCACGGTGGTGATGGCCGGAACGGGCTTCTTCGATCGGTGTTTTACGCTCGTCAAGAGCATATTCAGTAAGGATGAAAGCCTCCAGCTGGATCGCGTGTTTGGTGGCGGCATTGAGGAGATCGAGGCCGCAGAGACCGATCGCCTGCGTGCGACAGTTGCAAGCTTCCCCGGCGCCCAGGCCGATTTCAGCCGGCCGGAGCTCTTCAGTTTTTCGGCGCCGCTTGAAATCGAACTGAGCGGCCAGGATCTGGACAGCATCCAGCGAGCGGGCCAGAAGATGGCGACGATGCTGCGCGACAATCCGCATTATTCCGACGTGAAATCCACGGTCGAACAGGGCTTTCCCGAGATCCAGATCCAGTTCGATCAGGAACGCGCCGGCGCCCTCGGTCTGAGCACCCGTCAAATCGCCGATGTCGTGGTCAAGAAGGTGCGCGGCGATATCGCCACGCGCTACAGCTTCCGCAGTCGCAAGATCGATGTGCTGGTACGCGCGCGCGAAAGCGATCGCGCATCGGTCGACAGCATCCGCAAGCTGATTGTGAATCCCGGCAGCGCCAGCCCGGTCACGCTCGACTCGGTCGCCAATGTGATCGCCACCACCGGTCCCAGCGAAATCCACCGGGCCGATCAAGTGCGGGTCGCGATCGTCTCCGCGAATCTGCGCGATATCGATCTTGGCGCCGCGGTCAGCGAAGTCGAGCAGATGGTGTCGCAGAGCAATGCGCGCGACGGCGGTCTGGGTGCCGGCATCGGCATGCATATCGGCGGGCAGGGCGAAGAGCTCAAACAATCGCTGACATCGCTGTTGTTCGCGTTCGCGTTGGCGGTTTTTCTGGTGTATCTGGTGATGGCCTCGCAGTTCGAATCGCTGCTGCACCCGTTCGTGATCCTGTTCACGATCCCTTTGGCGCTGGTCGGGGCGATTCTTGCTTTGCTGGTCACCGGATCGACCATCTCTGTGGTGGTATTCATCGGCCTGATTCTGCTGGTGGGTCTGGTCACCAAGAACGCGATCATCCTGATCGACAAGGTCAACCAGCTGCGCGAAGGCGGCCTTGCCAAACGCGAGTCGCTGGTCGAAGGCGCACGTTCGCGTTTGCGTCCGATCATGATGACCACGCTCTGCACGCTGTTCGGTTTTTTGCCGTTGGCGTTGGCGTTTGGCGAAGGCGCCGAAGTGCGCTCGCCGATGGCGATCACGGTGATCGGTGGTCTGCTGGTGTCGACGCTGCTGACGCTGGTGGTGATCCCGGTGGTCTATGATCTGCTGGATCGCCGTTCCGACGGCGATTTCGTGCTTCGCGCCCGCCGCGCGCGCGCGCGCCGCGAGTCGGACTACGATGCCGTCGCCGAGGAGACCCAGCCGTCATGAGCGTCGCCGAGTTCAGCATCAAGCGCCCCGTCACCACGGTGATGTTCTTCGTCTCGATGTGCGTGGTCGGACTGATCGCGGCGGTCCGGCTCCCGCTGGAAGCGCTGCCTTCGATCACCTTCCCAGGCATCTTCCTGCAGCTTCCGTACGCCGGCTCGACGCCAGAAGAGGTCGAGCGCAATGTGCTGCGCCCGGTGGAGGAAGCCGTTTCGACGATGAGCGGCATCAAGCGCATGGACGGCAGCGCCGGCGCCGAAGGCGCTTCCATGTTCATCCAGTTTTCGGACTGGGAGCGCGACGCTTCGATCGCCGCATCCGAAGCGCGCGAGCGCATCGATGCGATCCGCGACGAGCTGCCAGACGATCTGCAGCGCTACTTCGTGCAGAAATTCTCCACCAGCGACGAAGCGGTGCTGAAAGTGCGGCTCGCCAGCGATCGCGATCTGACCCGCGAATACGATTTGATCGATCGCGAGCTGAAGCGTCGCATCGAGCGCGTCTCCGGCGTGGCCCGCGTCGATGTGCTGGGCGCGCCGCCGAACGAAGTCGAGATCGCGATTTCGCAGGATCGGCTGAATGCGCACGGCATCGGCCTGAATGAACTCAACATGCGACTGCGCGATGTCAATTTTTCGGTGTCCGCGGGTCAGATCAACGAAGCTGGCCGGCGGCTTCGCGTGCAGCCGGTAGGCGAGATCAGCGATCTGCAGCAGTACCGCGATATCGTGCTCGGCGACAACGGGACGCGACTCGGCGATGTCGCCGATGTCCGTTTGAAACCGACGCGACTCAATATGGGTCGGCGCCTCGACGGCCGCCCCGCGGTCGGTATCGATATTTTCAAGGAGCGCGGCGCCAATCTGGTCGAAGTCTCGCGAAGCGTGCTGGAGGAAGTCGAAAAAATTGCCCAGGATCCAGCGCTGCAGGGCGTGCAGGTCAAAGTCGTCGAGGATCAGGGCGAAGAAGTCACGGGCTCTTTGTTGGGTTTGGCCGAGGCGGGTCTGATCGGCCTGCTGCTTTCGATCATCGTGCTCTATTTCTTTCTGCGCCACTGGCCCTCCACGCTGATGGTGACTGCCGCGATCCCGATCTGTTTCATCATGACGCTCGGTTTCATGTATTTCGCGGGCGTCACGCTCAATATTCTGACCATGATGGGTCTGCTGCTCGCGGTCGGCATGCTGGTCGACAACGCGGTGGTGGTGGTTGAAAGCATCTATCAAGAACGCGAAAAAATGCCGACCCAGCCGAAGCTGGCTTCGCTGATCGGTACGCGCAACGTCGCCATCGCGCTGTCGGCGGGCACGCTTTGCCACTGCATCGTGTTCGTGCCGAATCTGTTCGGCGAGCGCAACATGATCAGCATCTTCATGTCGCAGATCGCGATCACCATTTCCGTTTCGCTGCTGGCATCCTGGCTGGTCGCGGTCAGCCTGATCCCGATGATCTCGGCCCGGTTGAAGACGCCGCCAGCGGTCCGCAAAGATCAGGGATTGATTCCCGCTCTGCAGCGTCGCTATGCGGCCTTCCTGCGCTGGACGCTGGAGCATCGCGGCTGGAGCGTGCTCGGAATTCTGTTGATCGTGGCGGTCAGCATCATCCCGCCGACGCAGATGAAGAGCAATATGTTCGGCGGCAGCGAGGCCGGCAAGGCCGAAATCTTCTACCAGTGGAACGGCGCTTACAGCAAAGAGCAGATGTCCGACGAAATTCTGAAGGTCGAAAAATTTCTCGATGCCAGCCGCAAGAAATTCCGCATCGTTCAAGTCTATTCTTACTACAGCGAGCAGGGCTGGGGAGGTACCCAGATCAAGTTCGACACCGAAAAACAGTCGGAAACCAAAGCGCTGGTGGAAACACTGCGCGAGGCTCTGCCGAAATCCGCGCGCGCCAAGATCGGTATCGGCAATCAGGGCGGTCCGGGCGGCGACGGCAACGGGCTCAGCGACAACGTGCAGGTGCAGCTGGTCGGCGACTCCACTGAGACGCTGAAAGAGCTGGCCGAAGATGTGATCCCGATCCTGGCGCAGCGTAAAGAGCTGCGCGACGTTCGGGTCAATATCGGCGATCAGAACAGCGAACTGTCGGTTCGCGTGGACCGCGAGCGTGCGGCATCGTTCGGCTTCAGCGCGCAGCAGGTCTCGCAGTTCGTCGGTCTGGCGCTGCGCGGTACTTCACTGCGCGAGTTCCGTCGCGGTGACACCGAAGTGCCGGTACAGGTGCGTTTCGCCGGCGCCGAGGATTACGGCATCAAGGATATTTCGGCATTCACGGTGCGCGCGCCGGACGGACGGGTAGTGCCGCTGCTGGCGATGGTGGATGTGTCCATCGGCGCTGCAGCGACCGAAATACAGCGCTCCAATCGCCAGACAACGCTCACCATCCAAGCCAATCTGGCAGACAAGGTGGCGATGCCTGATGCGCGGAAGGCGATGGAAGATGCGCTGAAATCAGTGTCCTATCCCGCAGGCTACAGCTATTCGTTCGATGGCGGCGGCTTCCAGCAGGACGACGATGCGACGAAGCAGATGATGTTCAATCTCATCATCGCCCTGATCATGATCTATGTGGTGATGGCCGCAGTGTTCGAATCGCTGTTGTTTCCATCCGCCATCATGAGCGGTGTGCTGTTTTCGGTCTTCGG
>JANOXT010000143.1:0-5028 GCA_031418555.1 Lysobacterales bacterium
CGCCGCGCAGGCGCTGTCGCCGCTGATCGCGCAGGACTGGTCGCTGGCGACCGCGCTGTCGCTGCTGGTCTGGTACATCTATGCGCCGATGTGCATTTCGACATTGGCCACGATCAAGCGCGAAACCAATTCGTGGAAGCAGATGGGCATCGCCACCCTCTATCTGTTCGCGTTGGCCTATTTCGCCTCGCTGATCACCTATCAGCTCGCAGTCGCGTTGGGCGCCGGTTGACATGTCGCCGCAGATCTCATTGACGCTGCAGTACGCCGTCATCGCGATCGCGGTGACGGTCAGCGCCTGGGCGGTGCTGAACAAACAGTTTCCGAATGCTGCGCGTCGTTCACGGGTCGCACTCGCATTGCCGCTGGTGCGCGAAGGCCGGCCGGCGTGGCTACGCGCGGTCGGGCGCTGGATCGCTCCGGCGCCGAAGGCCGGCGCAGCAGCCTGCGGAGGCTGCAACAGCTGCGATACCGGCACATCGCCCTGATGCTGAAGGCGCGGCGTTGTCGAGGCGGTAAATGCCGGGAGATCGATGAACGTCAGCCTTGCTTCGATGCATTCACTGTCGAAGCGATGCATCTGCGGCGATTAATATCGTGGCAGCGGTGTGTTTCCGGCTTCGCCGCGTCTGTGGGGCGCTTGCGAATCGACGATTGTCTGCCGCGCACCGTTTCTCCTTCAAGCGCACTCTTGTGGATGATTGAGCCGGTGCGTCGTTATCGACGGCCCGGCCCGGCAGGCCCTGCATCCGCTGCAGGTCGTTACGCGTAACTCAGCTATACAACATCGGTGCACATCGCCATGCCCATCATGAAGCCCAAGCCCCACGCCGACACACCTGCCCATCCGGCGCGGCGCGGGTTCCTGCTGTCCTCCACGCTCGCCTGCGCCGCCATTGCCCTGGGCTGTACCCGCCAGACCGAGGCCGCAGCCAAGTCGACGGCGGTCGCGAAAAATGTCCGCATCGTCGCATTCTCCAATGCCGGCAAACGGCTGCAGGTCGCGACGTTTCCCAAACTGATCAAGACCGAAAAACAGTGGCGACAACAGCTGTCGCCCGCGGCCTTCCAGGTCGCCCGCCAAGCGGGCACCGAACGTCCCTACAGCGGCAAATATGTCGACAATCACGCGGCTGGCGTGTATCGCTGCATCTGCTGCGCCACCGCGCTGTTCGATGCCAGAACCAAGTTCGAATCAGGCACCGGATGGCCCAGTTTCTGGCAGCCGATCGCGAGCGAAAACGTGATCGAGCACCAGGATATCTCGCTCGGGATGGTGCGTACCGAAGTGCTGTGCGCGCGCTGCGACGCGCATCTGGGGCATGTGTTCGACGACGGTCCCAAGCCGACCGGACTGCGTTACTGCATGAACTCGGTGTCGCTGTCGTTCGCGCCCGCGTCTGCGTCCTGAATCTTCTATCTGACGACTTCGCTTGAATGTTCAATCTGAATTTTTTCGGAAAACCCGCCATGAAATCCAAGCTCCCCCTGCGTCAAGCCGCTCACACTTTTCTGCTGCTCGTCGGCGTCGCCGCGACGTCGGCGTGCGTCGCCAGCAGCAAGCCTGTCGGATTGCCCGATCCGAAGATCGATGCGCCGCGCGCTGCGGGCAAGGAACAGACCGCGGTATTCGCGGGCGGCTGTTTCTGGGGCATCGAAGCGGTCTTCGAACATACCAAAGGCGTGAAGCGCGTCGATTCCGGCTACGTCGGAGGCAGCGCGTCGACTGCACAGTACGAACTGGTCGGCAGCGGACGCACCGGCCACGCCGAATCGGTGCGGATCGTCTACGATCCGTCCCAAGTGAGTTACGGCCAGCTGCTGAAAGTATTTTTTTCGGTCGCCCACGATCCGACGCAGCTCAATCGTCAGGGCCCCGACAGCGGCACGCAATATCGATCGGAAGTGTTCACGACCAGTGATATGCAGCGGAAGATCGCAGCGGCGTATATCGCCCAACTCGATGCCGCGAAACGTTTTGTGCAGCCGATCGTCACCAAGGTCGAACCGCTGAAAGCGTTCTATCCTGCGGAGGACTACCATCAGGACTATGCCCGCTTGAATCCGAACCAGCCATACATCGTCATCAACGATGCGCCCAAGGTGGTCGCGCTGCAGACGCTGTTGCCGGAGCTTTACCGGCCGCGTTGATCGGTACTCAATGTTTGCGCGGCTTTGCGCCCTTGGCCTCGAACACCTCTACCGACAGCGTGAAGCTGCGTTCATCGCCGGCATGCATCGCGCCGACGCCGACGACCTGACGGGAGATCTCATTCCCGCGGTCGTCGCGGATCACCAGAACGACCGAATATTCCCAGGGATCGCCACCTGTCGGGTGGCGGATGGTGCCTTCGACCTGCAGCGGCACCTGCGCCGGTTTGGCCGGCCGCGCGTCCGAGTCGTAGCGCAGGTAGTGCTTGCACGCGGGGCAGATCACCGCGCTTTCGAGAATCTTCGCCTTGCAGTGCGGGCACTCGCGGGTGGCGCCCGCGGTGCCCGGGCGATTGCTCATGCCTCAGGCTTCGGTTCCGCTTTTCCGCCCGGCTTCAGGGTGCCGCTGTTTTCCCAGCCGCAGTCGATGTGGCCGCGGATCTTGGAGCCGGCGGCGACGGTCAGCGTGCCGGCTTTGAGGTCGCCGATCACCACCGCCGTATCCAGCAGCTCGACCCGCGAGGCCGCTTCCACGTTGCCTTCCAGTTCGCCCGCCACCGTGACTTTCTTCGCGCGGACGCTGCCGGTGATCTTGGCGCCGCGTTCCAGCGACAGATCGCCCTGCACGTTGACGTCGCCCTTGAACTTGCCGGCGATGCGGAC
This sequence comes from Lysobacterales bacterium, assembly GCA_031418555.1. GTDB lineage: Bacteria > Pseudomonadota > Gammaproteobacteria > Xanthomonadales > Xanthomonadaceae > Lysobacter_I. The sequence goes on from JANOXT010000143.1 coordinate 2,815, forward strand.
ATGACCTGAGCCTTCGATCTTTCCTTCGATGGTGAGGTCGGCGGCGATCAGCGATTCTTTCGCTGCCGGCGCGGCGGCCGGTTCCGGCGCAGCGCTGGTGCGCGGGAACGTTGCCGGTGCGAAATCGGTGTTGGCGGGCGGCGCGGAGGCGTCGCGCGCAGCGAAACTGGGCGTATCCGCCGCAGCGGGTGCGGCGTCTTTCTTGCCGGGATTGGATTGATTGAAAATGGCCATGCTGGGGGAACTCCGGATGCGCCGATGGCGACGGCAGGACTTCCCACCATATCGCCGCCGCTGGCATCGGGGTGTGACACCGGCAGCAGAATCGACGTCGTTCATCGCAGCGACTTTTGGTATTCAGGTTTCCGATGCGCTGCGCTGTTTGCGCATATCGACGGCCCACAGCACCAACGCTGTTCCGACGATGACCAAGGTCAGAAAACCAAGCACGCCATCCAGTAGCGTGCCCAGCAGCACCAGCGCACACAGCAGCACCGAGAGCTGCCAGATCTTCAGTTGGATTTTGCTAGCGAAGACAACATCGCTGCGTCGCCGGTACCGGTACAGCGCAGACATGAAAAGGACCGTTGCCAGGGCCACTCCGCCCGCGTCGAGTTGGACGATCTGGTCGGCGGCAAGAATGCCCAGGCCCAGCAGCGGGATCGACAGCGTTCGCAGCCAAGACATGCGCACCGGTTCGGATTCCGGCAGCGCTTGCCATTGATTGAATGCGCTGTGCGCGAGATAGCCCAGCCAAAGCGCCGACAGGGTCGCGAATGTCATGGCCGCAACGGTCGGCCAATCCATTGCGAACAGCACACTGCCGACACTGGACGGTTCGCGTAGCGCATCGGACAGCACGTATGCCAACGTCACGGCGAGCGTGTAAACCACCACCCGCGCCGCGGATACCGCCCAGCGCGGTTTCGAAAAATGCGAACGGTCTCCGGCGGCATCCCAGAAGGCGATCTGCGCCGGATCGATCGGCTGCGGCAGGTCTTCGAGATTGCCGAAATCGAGGCGATGCAGGAATCGTCGCACCGCCGTCGGATACATGGGCAACAATCCGGCGAAAAGCGCCTGCATCGTCTTCAGCGGGCGGTGCAGCTGGACCATGATCCTGCGGGTCTGGCGCAGATCGGCTGCAAAGCTGCTGCCGTCCGGCATGCAGCGCTTCGCCAGCGCGGCGTATTGTTCGGTCTGCACTTCCCACGCCAGATGCATGCGATGACGCAGGCGCTGGATGACGTAGGCGTCGTAGCCGGAATGCAGGTCGAACAGCGCGAAAAAATCGGCAAGCACGTCGAAACGGCGCGCTTCGATCGGCGGACATTGCGCATGCAGATGTCTCAACAGCCACTGCGCGATCTGCGCCTTGTGCGGCAGCGACCACAGGACCGGCTGCGCGTTCAGCCAGTCCGGTAGTTCGCCGTCGCGGCCGTGCACCGCCACGGCAATGCAGTCGTCGAGAAGCGTTTCCAGATCGAAGTGGACGGCTTCTACCGTGAAGCGCTCCGAAGATCGACCAGGGTCGACTGCGCTGCTGTCCACAATCGCCGGCGGGTCGTCATCGGTTGCGCCGATGGGCCGCGCGTCCAGCATGTCGAACAGCGCCTGCTCGGACATGACATGGGTGATGGTGCCGAACGACGGTTCGTACTCTCGCGCGTCGCACGCCGTATCCGTATCTATATTCGCATCCGCATCCGCATCCGCAGTGATCGATGTCGGACCTGTGGCGATGTCGGATCGCGACAGTACCCAGGCCATCGCCGCCTGATACGTCGCATTCAAGGCCTGAAAGCCTTCCGGGTCGCGGTCGGGGCGGGTGGTCTTCAGACGCGCGGCATAAGCGCGTTTGACTGCGCGCTCGTCGGCATCCGGCCCCAGACCGAGCTCGCGCAGCGCGTGGCTCATGCGTGGGCTTCCAACGCGTCCAGCGCCTCCGCAAGCTGCCCGCGATAGTCTGCGATCTGCGCCACGTCCTGACTGTCCAGCAGCGCGCGAAACTGCACGATCCATCCCTGCAGTTGGTTGCGTTCGTGCAGGAACTCCTCATACAGCCGCTCCGCACGCGCCAGCACCGCGATGTTTTCCTGCTGGTCTCGCGGGTGGATCTTCAGCGCGGCCAACGCGGCGAAGCGGGCGCGGATCTCATCGGGCGTCAGCAGCCCCGGGTTCTGTTCCAGCAGCAGTTCATGGCGGCGCTGGGTG
>JANOXT010000144.1:0-2432 GCA_031418555.1 Lysobacterales bacterium
GTATCGCGGCTGCGTGAATTGGCGCATAGCGCCGAAGCGCTGTTGGCCACGCCAGTGGACGAATTATTCTGAATACTCCTGAGTAGGCTGGGCTGAAACGCCCAGCTGTTCTCACGCTTTGCTGTCCATCGAATGAATGCATACGACTCGTTCGACACGATGCTGGGCTTTTCAGCCCAGCCTACTTTTCCCTGCAGGCTGCGCTGAAAAGCCAGCTCTTCTACGCTTCGCTGGCTATCGAATGAACTCATACGACTCATTCGACACTGTGCTGGGCTTTTCAGCCCAGCCTACTTTTCCCTGTAGGCTGGGCTGAAACGCCCAGCTGTTCTCACGCTTTGCTGGCAATCGAATGAATGCATGCGACTCGTTCGACACGATGCCGGGTTTTTCCAGCCCAGCGTACTTCTGCTTCTCACCACACCAGATCGTCGGGAACCTGGTACTGCGGGTCCGCGTAAGGATCGTCCCCCACCGGCGCATTCGGATCGACCCTGAGCGCAACCGACGGTGCAAACAGCGCTTCGGCCTGGTCCAGCGAGTCCGCTGTGACCAGCAGATAACGTCCGTCAAGCTGGACCACACCCAGTTCGCCCGCATTGAGCGCTTTAAGCTGCTCGGCATTGACGTAGATGCGCTTGATCTTGGTGCCGTAAGCGAAATGCCGTGCGATATCCGCAGCAGGGTCGTTCAAGCCTTTGTCCTTGATGAACTCGGCCAGCTTCGCCTTCGCTTCGCGACGCAGGCGCGCGTCCTCCTGCTTCACGCGCTCGGCTTCGACCCGCTCTTCCTTCTCGCGCTGGGCACGGATCGCGTAGGCTTTGGCCAGATCCATTTCTTCCTGGCTGCGCGGCTTGCGGCCCTGCGGTGACGCGCCAGCGTTCTGCGGACGCGGCGCGTGGGGCGCACCCTGCGGCGGCGCCGCTTGTCCGGGACGCGGGCCGCGATCGCGGCAGTCGTTGCGCGCTGCCGGCTTCGCACCGGGTTTCGGTGCCGATTGCGCACCTTGATGAGGGCGGTGATGGGCGCCAGCCGGCGGACCACGACGGCTGTTGTCCTGCGCCGGCCGTGCCGGCTTGTCGGGTGTCGGCGCCGGCTTGAAGCCCAGGCCCAGCAGTTGATCGCGAAGAGTGTCGCTCATGTCGGCAGTATCGAAGTCTTCAAGTCAGTAATGCGGAGGCGGTGGTTCATCGCCCGGATCGGCCATCAGATCGCCGCGATGGAGTTTGACTTCATCGAGCACCCGACGCAGCAGGTCGGCACTGCGTGCAGCTTCTGTACGCAGCTCGGCAAGCGCATCGCTCAGTTCGGCCATCGTATGCTCCTGGAAGGCGAGACGCGTTTCCAGCTCCACAACGCGGCCTTGCAGCGCATCGGCGCCTTGCGCGATGGTCATCTCAGCCGGTCCGGATCGAGCGGCCACGCCCGATCCCGTAGTAGGCAATGCCGCTGGTTTCGATCTCGGCGGGTTCGTACAGATTGCGTCCGTCGAACACCACTGCATCCTTCAATGCGCGCTGAAGTTTGGCGAAATCGGGGCTGCGGAACTGCTTCCACTCGGTCACCACCACCAGCGCATCGGCGCCCTGCAGGGCGTCGGGCGCGTGTTCGCACAACATCAGATCGTCGCGCTCGCCGAAAATCCGCTGCGCCTCATGATTGGCCTCGGGGTCGAACGCGCGTACCTTCGCGCCCGCACCCCATAACAGCTGCAGCAGATGGCGGCTGGAAGCCTCGCGCATATCGTCGGTATTCGGCTTGAACGCCAGCCCCCAGACGGCGAAGGTCTTGCCGCGGATCGCCGCCACGTCGCCGTAGTGCCGCACGATCAGTTCGAACAGATGCGCCTTCTGGCGATGATTCACCGCTTCGACCGAGTCCAGCAATTCGGCGCGATAGCCGTGCTGCTGCGCAGTGCGCGCCAAAGCCTGCACGTCTTTGGGAAAACAGGAACCACCATAGCCAGCGCCTGGATAAATGAAATGCCAGCCGATGCGGGGGTCCGACCCGATCCCCTGCCTCACCATTTCGATATCGGCACCGACTTTCTCGGCGATATTGGCCATTTCGTTCATGAAGCTGATCTTGGTCGCCAGCATCGCATTGGCGGCGTACTTGGTCAGTTCGGCCGAACGCACGTCCATCACGATCATGCGCTCGTGATTGCGGTTGAAAGGCGCATACAGCCGCTTCAGTTTTTCCACCGCGGTCGCGCTGTCGGCGCCGATGACGATGCGGTCCGGCCGCATGCAGTCTTCGACCGCCGCGCCTTCTTTGAGGAATTCCGGGTTGGATACAACGTCGTAGGCGACCTTGGCGCCGCGCGCTGTCATCGCAGCGGCGATCGTGGCGCTGACTTTGTCCGCGGTTCCCACAGGCACGGTGGACTTGTCCACGACCACTGCAGGGCGCTGCAGATGCGTACCGATCGT
>JANOXT010000145.1:0-1579 GCA_031418555.1 Lysobacterales bacterium
AACATCGCGACTTGCGTCGCTCCTACAAGGTCAAGAGCATCGCGCCTTCCGGCGCTCCTACAGAAATAACGCGCCCCCACCTCATATCCCACGTAGGAAAATCTTCATGAAAAGCACACTGCCCACCGCTGAACAACTGAAGCTGGACTGGAATAATAATCCGCGCTGGGCCGGGATCTCCCGCCCATATTCTGCGGAAGAGGTCGTGCGTCTGCGCGGCACGGTGCCGGTGGAGCATTCGATCGCGAAGATCGGTTCGGAAAAATTGTGGAAGTCGCTGCAGACCGAAGACTTCGTCAATGCGCTGGGCGCGATGACCGGCAATCAGGCGATGCAGCAGGTCAAGGCCGGGCTGAAGGCAATCTATCTCAGCGGCTGGCAGGTCGCAGCCGATGCCAACATCGCCGGTGAAATGTATCCGGACCAGTCGCTGTACCCGGCCAACTCGGTGCCGCAGGTGGTGAAGCGCATCAACAACACGCTGCTGCGTGCGGATCAGATCCAGTGCGCCGAGGGCGTGGGCGATATCGATTTTCTGCAGCCGATCGTGGCCGACGCCGAAGCAGGTTTCGGCGGCGTGCTCAACGCGTTCGAGTTGATGAAGGCGATGATCGAAGCCGGCGCGTCCGGCGTGCATTTCGAAGACCAACTGGCCAGCGTCAAGAAGTGCGGGCACATGGGCGGCAAAGTGCTGGTGCCGACCCGCGAAGCCATCGAGAAACTGGTCGCCGCGCGTCTCGCCGCCGACGTGATGGGCGTGCCGACGCTGATCGTCGCCCGCACCGATGCCGAAGCCGCCGATCTGATCACCAGCGATATCGACGACAACGACCGCCCGTTCTGCACCGGCGAGCGCACCATCGAGGGCTTCTATAAAACCAACAACGGTCTGGATCAGGCGATCAGCCGCGGTCTGGCCTACGCGCCGTACGCCGATCTGGTGTGGTGCGAAACCGGCAAGCCGGATCTGGAATTCGCGCGCAAGTTTGCCCAGGCCATCCACGCCAAGTACCCGGGGAAAATGTTGGCCTACAACTGCTCGCCGAGCTTCAATTGGAAGAAGAATCTGGACGACGCCACCATCGCCAAGTTCCAGAAGGAAATCGCCGGCTACGGCTACAAGTTCCAGTTCATCACCCTGGCGGGATTCCATGCGCTGAACTATTCGATGTTCAACCTCGCCTACGGCTACGCGCGCCGGCAGATGAGCGCCTTCGTCGAACTGCAGGAAGCCGAGTTCGCCGCCGCGGACCGCGGCTTCACCGCTGTGAAGCACCAGCGCGAAGTCGGCACCGGCTACTTCGACAGCGTCACCCAGACCATTCAGGGTGGCAAGTCTTCAACGGTCGCTTTGAAAGGATCGACTGAGGAAGAGCAGTTCGATGAACGGCCGGCGGCTGCGGCCTGATTGGACTTTTTGGACTATCAGCAGTGGTAGGACTTGCGACAGGCCCGGGATTGGGTTATCCATGGCTCCCGGGTCGGAGCCGGGTCTGTTCCCAACCTAACGAGAATGCATTCATGACATATGCTTCGACCTTCAGACTGGCCGCGCTAGCCGCGCTCTTGGGCATGACCA
>JANOXT010000146.1:0-3214 GCA_031418555.1 Lysobacterales bacterium
TGCGAGCGCAGCGCGTTCATCAGTTGGCCGTTGGTCTCCATCCAGCTTTCCGCCTTCAGGCCGGTGAGCCGGGCAATGCGTGCGGCTATTGTCTGCGCGGTGAAGATGTCGTCCACGGTGATGTCGATGACCGTGGCGGCGCCGGGCAAATTGAGCAGCGACTGCGCCTGCTTCATGTCCAGATACACATAGCGCGCATCCAGTTCGCGCACGCCCAGTTCGAAGATGCCGGCCACGTTCACCACGCTCTCGCGGCCCTGGCCGCCATCAAGGCGCAGCTTGTCGCCGACGCGCAGGCCCAGATCGGCGGCCAATTGCTTGCCGATCACAGTGTCGCCGGTACCGATCCGGAACACGCCGTCGATGATGTCGTCCTGGATCGGGATGATGCGCTGATAGCGGGCGGCATCGATCCCCACCAGCGCCACCGACTGCAGCGCCTCACCGCGGCGCGCGAATGCCGGGCCCGAGATCACCGGCGAAACAGCGGTCACTTGGGGCAGGGTGTCCAAGACGTCGCGCACCTGCTGCCAGTTGTTGATCGAGCGCAGGCGCTGGGCGCGTTTGTTGTCCAGCACCAACTGCACGCTGCCGTCTGCGGGCGGCAGGATGCGGTTGGTTTCCTCGGTGGGCTGCACCTTGATGTGGGCCTGGGTGCCCAGGGTGCGATTGATGATGTTGCCCTGCAGGCCGGTGATCAGCGCGGTGAGAAAGACGATCACAGCTACGCCCACGGCGATACCGACCAAAATGAGCGTGCTTTGCGCCTTGCCTTCGCGCAGGAATTTGGTCGCGATGGTCCACTCGATCCACATCGGTATCAGTCCAATTTGGCCGGTAATGCTTTGCGCGTAGCGGATTTGGCGGTATCGACCGGCAGCGCGCCGGGCACCACACGCACGCGATCGCCTTCTTCCACCGGGGCCTGCGCGTCGGTCAGGATCCAGTCGCCGGCCTGCAGACCGGCGGTGATTTCGGTCAGGGCCAAGCCACGCAGGCCCAGCGTCACCTCACGCCGCATGGCACGGCCGTTGACGACCAGCCACAGCTCGGCCCGGTTGCCGTCTACGGCACCCAGCGCATCGTTGGGCGCCACAACGGCGCGGTTGCGGCGGCCGGTTTCCACGTTTACCGAAACGGTCATGTCCTGGCGCAGAAAGTCGGGCACCGGCGTCACCGAGAGGCGGATATCCACCGAGCCGCGCTGCGGGTCCACGCTGGGCGCGATGAAGGCGACCCGGGCCGGAAACGGCCGCGACGGATAGGCATCGGCGATACACATCGCTGCTTGGCCAAGTGCAAGCACTTCGAGATTCTTCTCATCCAGGGGCACCAACACTTCAGTGGCGCCGGCGCGCGCGATCTCGAACAGAATGCGGCCGGGCTGCACCAGATCGCCCGGCTCGGCGTTGCGTGTGAGCACGCGTCCTGCGACTTCTGCGCGGATCGTGGTCTTGGCCAGTTGCGCCTTCGCTGTGGCCACACGGGCGCGGGCTGCAGATTCGTTGGGGTTGCCCGCGGCAAGCGAACGGGCGGTCAGTCGCGCCTGTTCGGCGGCGGTGCGGGCGACGGTCTCGGCCTGCAGTGACTGTTCCATTGTTTCGCGGGCGATCAGCTGGCGCTTGAACAGGTCCCGACGGCGAGCGGCTTCACGGCTGGCCTGGGCCCACCGGGCCTCGGCCTCGCGCGCTGCCGCCTGCGCCTGCGGGCGCGTGGACTGCTGCAGTTGGCCCAGAGCGGCCTCGGCTTCGCGCACAGCCGCTTCGAGATCATCGGCGCGCAGTACCGCCAACACGTCGCCCGGCTGCACCGCATCGCCCTCCTGTACGCGCCGCTCGACCACCACGCCGGTCACCGGGCTGCCGACCTGCGCACGCGATACCGCCACAATCCGGCCCGTCGCCACCACCGTCTGCACCAGCGGCTGCGATACCGCTTGATAACCGGCCGATGCGGGACCGCGGACCTTCTGCACCAACACCCAACCCAGTGCGGCCAAGACCGAACAGATGACGGCGACGAGTAACCAGCGGCGTTTCATGGCGTCACTCCGGAACAGGTGCGGCGGCGATTGCGACACCCGCTGGCGGTGGTCGGGCGGGGTGATATGACATCCCGTCCCATCAACCAAGCCGCCCTCAGTGTTGGAACCGGATCAGAGTGGAATGCACTCACCAGAAAATCGGCGTGCCAAATTGCACACACCGCAATGCATAAACGCCGATGCAAATGCCGCAAGCGTCGTGTGGCGGTTGTTAACGTAAAACAGAGGCTGTGCATAGTATGTTCGTTGTCGTACATAGCGATCCGGCGGTAATGTTCCACCGGCGGACATCGGGTTTTTGCTACCACTTTCTCTTTAACCTTGCCTGAGATGTCAAACATCATCGAACCGACTCAGAATCATCTCCTTGCTGCCTTGCCGCACGAGGTGCAAGACCGTCTTTTCCCTCATATCGAAATGATTTCCTTGCCGTTGGGCAAAGTGCTGTATGAGTCCGGAGATGCCTTGCGCCACGTGTATTTTCCGACCGATTCCATCGTCTCACTGCTTTATGTGATGGAGAATGGCGCATCGGCGGAAATATCGGTGGTGGGAAACGAGGGCCTCATCGGCGTCGCGCTGTTCATGGGCGGCGAAAGCACGCCGAGCCGTGCGATCGTGCAAAGTGCGGGTTCTGCATATCGGTTGCTGGGTCAACGCCTGAAGGACGAGTTCAATCGTCACGGTGAGTTGTTGCAGCTGATGCTGCGCTACACCCAGTCGCTGATCACCCAGATGTCGCAGACCGCGGTGTGCAACCGGCACCACTCGATCGACCAGCAGTTGTGCCGGTGGCTGCTGCTGTCGTTGGACCGCCTGCCCAGTAATCGTCTCGTGATGACCCAAGAGCTGATTGCCAACATGCTGGGTGTACGGCGCGAAGGTGTGACCAACGCTGCCGGCAAGCTGGAGCGTGCCGGGGCGATCAAATACGCCCGTGGGCACATCACGGTATTGGACCGGCCAAAACTGGAAGCGTTGTGCTGCGAGTGCTATGCGGTGGTCAAGAAGGAAACAGATCGGCTGCTGCCTTATCTGCCGCCGCGCGCCAGCTGAATTCGATGGCTCTGCTCACGTAGGAGGGGCTTCAGCCCCGAGCAGGTTGTTGATAGGCGTTTAGTAAAAAGATCGGGCCTGAAGGCCCTCCTACGAACGCATGCAGAGTTCAAA
>JANOXT010000147.1:0-6333 GCA_031418555.1 Lysobacterales bacterium
GCAACCACGCGTAGTAGCCGCTGCGATGCAACCCGAACACACGACACATCGCCTGCAACCGAAACTCGTGCGCGTGATCGCGCATGAAGGCGTACTTCACCCGGACAGCTTGGCAAAGCATGCGGCGGCCTTTTTTAGAATGTCGCGCTCCTCGGTTACCCGCTTGAGCTCGGACTGTAGCCTGCGCATCTCGGCCGACGAGGCGTTGTCCGCCTGCTGCGCTTGCGGCGACTTGCGCTGCTCCCGTACCCGGGCATACAGCGAATCCACGCTGACCCCCAGGCGGCTGGAGACTTCCCGCACCGATCGCCCATGTTCGATCACCTGTTTGGTTGCCTCGGACTTGAACTCGTCCGTGTAAGATTTGCCGCTCATATCCACCTCGTCGTTGCCATAATGTACGACTCGAAGGTGTCTACTGAATGGGGGGCGATTCACCGATCGGCTGAGCATCGGACGGGGGTCGGGCTTGCTGGGACATCGGCGTGTGATGGGTTTCCATTCCCGAGCCACAAACCAGTCAGCGATTCCACACCACCTTTGTCGCCTCGCCGAAATCTTCCGATGCGTCCGATGCCGTAGTTACTGTCGACAGATAGCGGTACCACTCGTATTCGATCCTGTCAGCTGGACCGATGATTTTCTCGAAATTGGCTAAGGATCCGCCCTCTGCAATCAAGCGTTTATACGCATCCGAATAGCGACCGTTGTCGTAGTGGAAGAGGAAGTGGGTCAGGCTCCAGTATTGGATGTAGTAGCGATTCACGTTGCTGTTGATGTTGGGTGCGTCTCTGCCGGTGATGATTGCCCGGATCGGTATCCAGCGACCGTCTTCGATGTCGGCATCCAGACTGCCGCTGAGCCCTGAATTTCTGAGCCACCAGATGGGATATGTGTCCGGATCGATCTTTCCGGGCATGAGTTTGTCGCGTTCGATACGGCTGCTGCCGAAATAGGTCGCTAGGCCTTCGTCGATCCATTTCGCTTTTTTGAACCCGGAAACTTCGGCGTTCAGTTGATGCGTGGCCTCGTGAATCATCCAGTGGTATGGGTTTTTCTCGCCTTTTGCATAGTAGGCGTAGCAGATCGGTCGCAGATAATAGGCTTCCGCCCAAGGCATGCTGTAGTTGTTGGCTTTGAACTGCGCCTGATAGGCATATAGGGTGAGCTTGAGTTTGTCCTGCACGTCTGTAGGCGCCCGGTGTGTCTTGAAAAAAACTCCATATTCGACATAGAGCGCCTCCACAGCCTCAGCGACGCGCTGCGTCTGCGAGGCATCGGCAGTGGTGGTGATGATGTAGTGCTGAGTCTCGATACGCTTTGCATTGGGCAACGGCGCTGGATGCGTGGCCCGTGTCCGCTTGGCAGTGCGTTTTGCGATCAACGCGCGCGCTTCCGCTTTATCGATCGTGCGTTGCTCATGGATCCAGTGCCGCCAGTACAACAGTACGGCCACGACTGCGGCGACAGCAACCAGCGGGATCAACCATGGCGTTCGTTTCATGGGCAATCCGTCATCGGCTATTGCTCCCTCTGCCTTGCCGGGTCGCTGATCTCGAGTTCGCGCAGCAGCACGCTTGCCTGCGTGCGATTGCGCGCGCCGAGTTTCTCGAAGATCGCGCTGAGGTGGGCCTTGATGGTGCGTTCCTGCACATCCAGACGGTCGGCGATCTGTTTGTTGAGCAGACCTTCTGCGACGAGGGCGAGGACGCGGAACTGCTGCGGTGTGAGGCTGGCCAAACGCGCGGCGAGGTCGGCGTCGCCGGGTGCCGAGCGTGCGCGTGCGACAGCGGGGCGCAGCGCTGGCGGCAGCCACTCTTCGCAGCCCAGTACGGTGCGGATCGCATCGCGCAGCTCTTCAAGACCGGCACTCTTCGGAATATAGGCGGCGGCGCCGTGGTCAAGTGCACGACGGATGATCTGCGGGTCTTCGTTCGCGGAAACCAGCGCGACCGCGACGGCTGGATATTGCGCGCGGATGGCGGCGAGGCCGGCCAGACCATGATTGCCCGGCATATGCAGATCCAGCAGGACCAGATCGATATCGGGCCGTGCCTCGAGAATCTTCAGCACTTCGTCCAATGACGCCGCCTCGCAGGTGCTGACGTCGTCCGCGGCCTCGGCCGCCGCGCCGCGCAGTGCGGCGCGGAACAGCGGATGGTCGTCGGCGATCAACAGCTGTGGCATTGAGGTCTTGGCCTGAGGCGGTATCGGTGAGCGCAAGCCTAGCAGGGCACGACCATGGCGGCCGGCTGCCAGCTTGGTACCAAAGTACGATGCTGCGCGCAGACCGTGCTGTTACGGTGCGAAGTCATGACCTTCATCGTCCCTGATATCGCGTTTCGTCGGTTCGTCGCGCTCGCCATTGCGGTCGCTATGGCCGCCTGTGCCAGCGGTCCGCGTACTCCGGGGCTAGCGAACCACCGGAAATCGACCATGTTCAGTGCCGAGCGCGTAACTACCCATCGCGATAACGATGATCTGTTGACCGCAGGGCTAAGCATCGTCAGGTTGCGCGGACTGGCGCCGCCGCCTTTCGCGGATGCGGCTGCGCCCACTGCGGTGGAACTGCGCCGACGGGCGATCTGGAGCAATTGGCGTGGCATCGCCGATCTCACCCCGGGTGGCGGTTATGGCGATGTTTACGGCAGTACAGCGTCGGTGCCTGGGCGCGAGTTTTCGGCCTTTGCGACGTTACCCGGCGCGCGTCACCCGCACCGCGTGCTGGTGCAGGTGCCGGATGGTTTCGATCGCAAGCGTCGCTGCGTGCTGATCGCGCCATCATCGGGGTCCCGCGGCGTCTATGGTGCAATCGCGGTGGCCGGTGCATGGGGGCTGCCCAAAGGCTGTGCGGTTGCCTACACGGACAAAGGCACGGGCACCGATTATTTCGATCTTGACGCCCATCGCGGTGCGGACCTGGACGGCGTGCAGGCCATTGCCGGGCAGGGCGCCGATCTGGCGTTTGCGCCCGAAGCGTCTGCCAACGCTACGGGTGTCGCATTCAAGCATGCGCACTCGCAGGACAACCCCGAAGCCGACTGGGGCCGGCACGTGCGTCAGGCGGCCGAATTCGCGCTCGAAGCGCTCGACCGCGCCTTTCCTGAAGACGCGCCGTTCTCGTTCGCCAATACCCGGATGATTGCGGTCGGTATTTCCAACGGCGGTGGCGCGGTGCTGCGCGCGGCAGAGCAGCCGGAGGATTGGCTGGACGCAGTGGTCGCAGGCGAGCCCAGCGTGCTGGTGGAGGGCGAAGGCAGCCGTGCCCTGTACGACTACACCACCGAAGCCGCGCTGATGATGCCCTGCGCGTTGCTTGCGATGGACGACCTGCCGCAGCCGCCGCTGCAGGCGCAGACGCATCCGGTCTGGGCGCAGCGCTGTACCGCGCTGGCGGCTGCTGGCCTGATCGAAGGTGTCGATACCGCCACGCAGGCGCGAGATGCCCATGCGCGTCTGCGTGCGCAAGGCTGGACCGAAGCGGCGCTGCGCGCTGGTGCGCTGAGCGTGGGTTTCGATCTGTGGCGCGCGGTTGCGGTGGCTTACGCTTCGGCTTACGGTCGTTACGCCGTGGGCGAACACCCCTGCGGATTCAGTTATGCAATGCAGTCCGCGGATGGAGCCGCGCGTGCGGCGACCGCGCCGGAGCGTGCCGCGTGGTGGAGCGACGCCAGCGGCATTCCGCCCGGAGCCGGCGTGAACATCATCGATGAGGTCGCGCGGGTCGATCCCAGCGCCACGCGCCTGCGCTGTCTGCGCGATCTGTGGGGCGGCGCTTCCGCCGATGCGGATCGGGTCCGCAAGGGCATCGCCGAAACCCGCGCCGGCCCCCCGCGCGCGGGTCTGCCGGTGATCGTGGTCCACGGCGTCGACGACGGCCTGATCCCGATGGCCTTCACCAGCGCGCCGTACGTCGCCCATGCCCGAGCTGCCGGCCGCGACGTGCGTTTCTGGCAGGTGCGCAACGCCCAGCATTTCGACGCCTTCCTCGGCTTGCCGGACTATGGCGTCCGTTATCTGCCGATGCTGCCGTATGTCTATGCCGCGCTGGATCGCACGTTCGCACTGCTGGATGGGACCGGAACGCTTCCAGAATCCGCGACCATCCAGACCACGCCGCGCGTCGGCACGCCTTTGACGGTGGAAGCTCTGGCCATTCCCAGGCGTTGATCCGGCACCGGGCTTGCCCCAAGCAGTTGCGTTTGTCAGGCTGTAGACCGATGAATCGCATGGGGCCGCCATGAAACCGCGCAATCAGGGTCAGCGTCATTTCTCGATGTTCCGGGACTTCCACTTGGCGGACTGGCTCACGCTGGCCAATGCTTTCTGTGGCGTGTGCGCTGTGTTTTTCGCGATGCGCTATATGCAATTGGCCGAGAAACACGACCTCATCGGGGGCATCAGCCTGGTGCCGCTGGCTTTCGTATTCGATGCGCTGGATGGGCGCGTCGCGCGTTGGCGGCAGTCGTCATCGACGCTCGGCCGTGAGCTGGATTCGCTGGCCGACGTGATCTCGTTCGGCGTCGCGCCGGCAGCGCTGGGGTTCGCCGCGGGCTTGCAGGGTGGCTGGGACTGGATCGTGCTGGGTTACTTCGTCTGCTGCGGCGTCAGCCGGCTCGCGCGCTACAACGTCACCGCGGAACAGCTGGCGGAGGGCAGCGACAAGGTCAAACATTTCGAGGGCACGCCGATCCCGACCAGTCTTGTCCTCGTCGTCATGCTGTTCGTCGCGGTCGACGCCGGACGTATCGGCGTCGATCTGTGGTTCGGCGCTTATCAGGTCGGCCCTTGGGTCCTGCACCCGCTGGTGCTGTTCTATGCGCTGTCCGGCTCGCTGATGGTCAGCAAGACCATCCGCATTCCGAAATGGTGATGATTGCGGCAGAGTAATCGTTCACCCATGGAGGTGACCCGCATTCGCCATTGTTATGATGATGGCCTCTGACCGGGAGCGATGCGATGTGGACTGCAGGCGGTGCGGGTGGATCGGGGTTTGGCGGGCCGACGGATGCGGGTGCATTGGCACAGCAATACTGGAGCGCGCTGAGCGAGGCGATGCGTTCGGCTGGCGGTACGGCGCCCCCCCGGGATCCTTGGCAATCCGCGATGGACAGCTGGTCGCAGCTCGCCGGCGGTGCCCGGCGCAATGATGCCAGCGATACGATCGAACGGTTTTCCGCACAGGCCCGGCAGTGGTTCGGCATGATGCAGCAGGTCGCCGGACAGTTCGCTGGCCGTGCCGCAAGCGCCGAGGACATCGCCGGTGCCTGGAAGCAGGCGATGGGCGGTGGCGGCAATCCGTTCGCGAGTCTCTTCAGCGAAATGACCGGTCGCGGCCAGTCGGGCTTCGACCAGTGGTACCAGCAGGTCGCACCGATGTTCAACAGCATGCTCGGCAACAGCATGCTCAGCAACAGCATGCTCAGCAACAGCATGCTCGGCGGTATGGGTCAGGACAATATGCCGGGTATGCATATGCCCGCATTCGGTCTGCATCGCGAGCATCAGGAGCGTTGGCAGAGTTTGATGGAAGCGCAGCGTGAGCTGCAGCAGAAAAACAGCGCCTACAACGCAGTGATGCTGGAAGCCGGGCGCGAGGCGTTCGACTGCTTCGAGCGAAAGCTTGCCGAGCGCAGCGAGCCAGGGCGCCAGCTGCAGTCGGCGCGCGCGCTGTTCGATCTGTGGATCGATGCCGCTGAGGAAGCGTACGCAAAGATCGCGATGTCGATCGGCTTCCGCAAGGTGTACGGAGAACTGGTCAACGCGCAGATGCGCGTACGCGCCGGTATCCAGCGCGAAATCGAATTGTTCGGTGAGCTGTTCGGCATGCCTGGTCGTACCGAAGTGGATGGCGCGCATCGCAAGATCGCCGAACTCGAACGGCAGCTGCGGCGTCTGCGCGATGCATTGCCTGTGCAGCCTGCGCAAGCGACGCCAGCACCGCGCAAGCCAGTCGCTGTCGAAAATATCAAAGCCATCACGCCATCGCAGTCTGCGAAAAAGCCAGTCGGAAAGACCCGGCCGATTGCGAAAAAAGCAGTTGCGAAAAAAGCAGTGAAAGAAGTTAAGGAGGCGAAATTGCGAATTATAGTTTCGGCATTTGAAAGTAAAATTTTAGATGAGTCAGTGAAAAAAATCATTGATGTTGCTGAAAAATATAATGCAAAAATAGTTGGTCCTGTGCCTCTTCCTACAAAAATTAGAAAGTATACAGTACTTCGTTCATCTTTCGTTTATAAAAATTCCCAAGAAGCTTTTGAGAGGAGAACTCATAAAAGAATTTTGGATATAATAAACCCAGATAGCAAAATAACTGAAGCTTTAACTAATTTA
>JANOXT010000148.1:0-3089 GCA_031418555.1 Lysobacterales bacterium
CAGGTCGTAGACGTTGTCGCAGTTCTGCAGGTACATGCACAGGCGTTCAAGGCCATAGGTGATCTCGCCCAACACCGGTTTGCACTCGATGCCGCCGGCCTGCTGGAAATAGGTGAACTGGGTCACTTCCATACCGTTCAACCACACTTCCCAGCCGAGGCCCCAGGCGCCGAGGGTCGGCGATTCCCAATTGTCTTCGACCAGACGCAGGTCGTGCACCAGCGGGTCGACGCCCAGCGCTTTTAGCGAATCGAAGTACAGCTCGACGATGTTGTCGGGGTTGGGCTTCATGACGACTTGGTACTGGTAGTAATGCTGCAGCCGGTTGGGGTTTTCGCCGTAGCGGCCGTCGGTAGGGCGGCGCGAGGGCTGCACGTACGCGGCGTTCCACGGCTCCGGGCCGAGTGCGCGCAGGAAGGTGGCCGGATGGAAGGTGCCGGCGCCGACCTCAAGGTCGAGCGGCTGGATCAGCACGCAGCCCTGCTCCGCCCAATAGGCGTTGAGGCGCTGGATGAGCTGTTGGAAGGTCGGTCCCTGCATGGAATGGCGTTGGAAGTATGGGGACTGGGTAGTATAAGCGGCAGTCTCCCAGCGACCCGCACCGCGAGCCCGTCGTGAAGCCCAAGCCCGATCCGCAGTTCCTGATCATCGAAACCGGCCAGCCGGTCGCCAGCCTGCGTCGGCACGGTCGGTTTCCGCACTGGATCCGAGTCGCCGCGGGCCTGCGCGCGGATCAGGCCACGTTCGTGAATGTCGAGGCCGGGGAAACCCTGCCGGATCAAGACCATCCAGATCACGGCCGTTTCACCGGGGTGGTAATCACCGGCTCCAGCGCCATGGTCACGGACCGCCACGCATGGAGCGAACGCAGCGCCGACTGGCTGCGCAAAGCGGTGGAGGCGGAGATGCCGATCCTGGGCATTTGCTACGGTCATCAGCTCCTGGCGCACGCCCTCGGCGGCGAAGTGGACTACAACCCCAGCGGCCGGGAAATGGGCACGGTGTCGGTGGATGTACACCCGCAGGCGGGCGACGACCCGCTGTTCGCGCCGCTGCCTGCCCGTTTTGCGGTGCAGGTGAGCCATCTGCAGAGCGTGCTGCGGCCTCCGGCCGGTGCGACCGTGCTGGCCCGTTCGGACCAGGACGACTGCCAGGCCTTCCGCTGGCGCCATCACGCCTGGGGCCTGCAGTTCCATCCGGAATTCAGCGTCGGCCACATGCGCGGTTACGTGCATGCGCGGCGCGATGCGCTGCAGCTTGAGGGCCACTGCCATCAGCGCCTGGCGCGCAGCGTCAAACCTACACCGCATGCGCGGGGCGTGCTGCGGCGGTTCACGCGCCAGGCCGCTACACTGCGCGGCCACTGATACCCACGAACTACAGCGAGGACAACGATGGAAATTCGCAAAGTGCCGGCCTCCGCCGGCGCGGAATGGCTGCTCGGTGCGTTCGGCCTGCTGCGCAAATCGCCGCTGGGCTTCGGGCTGCTGGCGCTGGTCTATGCGGGGCTCTGGCTTGCGCTGATTCTGATCATGCAGGCAGCGCCTTCGATCGGCGGCGCGCTGCAGCTGGTGTTCCTGGTCATCGGTCCTCTGCTCATCGCCGGGATGATTTTTGCCGCGCATGAAGTGGACGAGGGGCGCAATGCGTCGCCCGCGCATCTGTTGGCGGCCATCCGCACCGGCAAAGCCGGGCGCATCATCACTACGCTGGTGCCGCAGATCGGCATCGCTCTGGTCTGCTTTGCGCTGCTCTATCTGATGCTGGGCCAGGCGAATGTCGAAAAGCTGATGGAATTTTCGGTCAAGCTGCAGACCGAAGCGCAGACCAAAGGCGCGATCGACCCCAACCTGATGGCCAGTCTGGTGCGCGAGCTGCCGCTGGAGCGTCTGGCGCTGTGGTTCATCGCGGTGGCCGCGATCGGGTTCGGTGCGATTTTTTTCACGCTGACGGTGCTGCCGGACATGATGTTCACGGACGTGCGTCTGATCGGTGCGATGAAGCGCAGCTACCGCGCCTGCACGCAAAATATGCTGGCGCTGCTGCTGTTTTTGATCATGGGATTTGTGGTGATGATGGCCTTCAGCGTCGCTCTGGGCATCCTCGGCGCACTCGCGGCGCTGGTCGGCGGGGATGTCGCGATGTTGATCGTCAATGCGATCGGCAACGGTGTGTTCGTGGCGTTTATTGCCGGTGCGATGTACTTCGCGTGGAAACAGATGCTCGGCGACGGCCCGACGACGACGGCAGTCGAGGAAACGTCTGGGATCGCGATGTGAAGCCTTTGCTTCAGATATCGTCGAACCATGGTGTGCAGGTAAGGTCTGGCGCATTTTTCGCGCTGGTGCGCAAAAGGTGTCAGGCCTTACCCGCACACCATGAATCACGAGCATAAGAAGCCCGCGCGAATCCAACGCACCCCAGAAAATCCCTGCTTATTTCCCCTGCGGCGGCGCCGCGAGCTCCTTCACATCCAGTGCGCCGTCGCGGTTGCGGTCCTGGCGTTTGAACATCTCGGCAAGGCGCGTGCGATGCGCGTCGCGGGTCAGCGGTCTACCGCGACCGCCGGGCTGTTCCTCTGGCGCCAGCAGCCCGTCGTGGTTGCGGTCCATATTGTCGAAGGCGTAGCTTAGCCAGTCCTGGTATTCGATCAGCGACACCTTGCCGTTGGCGTCCGCATCCATGCGCTGCAGATAGTCGCCGGTGGCGCGTACCTGCGCATGCGAAAAGCCCGCAAAACCGCAGAGCGCGGCGAATGACAGGACAGACAAGAACGGGACGGTGGGCGACATCCGCGCAGCCTGCCCGGATCGCGGCCTGGATGCAATGCAGTCGACGGGCCGCCATACCGTTGGCGTCATCGACGCGGTCTGTGGAATCATGACGCCGCCATGTCGATCTATGCCCTCAAACCCAAGTTCCAGGCGCTGCTGCGGCCGGCCGTACGCGGTCTGCACGCGCTCGGCGTCACCGCCAATCAGGTGACGTTGGCTGCATGCGCGCTGTCGATCGCGCTCGGCGTCTGGCTGTACGCCGCCGCGCCGGGCACGCAGTGGTTCCTGCTGGTGCCGCTGTGGATGTTCCTGCGG
>JANOXT010000149.1:0-1593 GCA_031418555.1 Lysobacterales bacterium
GCAAGCGCTTCTCCGCGCCCGCCGGCGCCAAGCGCACGCGCGAATTCAAGGTGTATCGCTGGAGCCCGGACGACGACGAAAATCCGCGCACTGACACCTACGAAGTCGATCTGGATACCTGCGGCCCGATGGTGCTGGACGCACTGATCAAGATCAAGAATGAAATCGATCCGACCCTGACCTTCCGCCGTTCATGCCGTGAAGGCATCTGCGGCAGTTGCGCGATGAATATCGACGGCACCAATACGCTGGCCTGCACCAAAGCGATATCGGAGTGCACCGGCAAGCAAGTAGTGCCGATCTACCCGCTGCCGCATATGCCCGTGATCAAAGATCTGGTGCCGGATCTCACCCATTTTTACGCGCAGTACGCATCGATCAAGCCGTGGATCCGCACCCAGACCCCGGCGCCTCCGGACAAGGAGCGGCTGCAGTCGAAAGAAGATCGCGCCAAGCTCGACGGTCTGTACGAATGCATCCTGTGTGCCTGCTGCAGCACCAGTTGCCCAAGCTACTGGTGGAACGGCGATCGCTATCTCGGCCCTGCGGTGCTGCTGCAGGCCTATCGCTGGCTGATCGACAGCCGCGACGAAGACACCGGCGCGCGTCTGGACGATCTGGAAGATCCGTTCAAGCTGTATCGATGCCACACCATCATGAACTGTGCGCGCACCTGCCCGAAGGGGCTGAATCCCGCGCAGGCGATCGGTGAAATCAAGAAAATGATGCTGGCCCGGCAGGGATAGGGTGGGCTTTTGCCACCGTTGAAACGCTGCCGCCATATCTCGGATGACCTAAACCGTTCCTCTGCATGTGCGATGTCATTGTGACGTGCCGTCATGGTGGGCCAAGGCCCACGCTACTGGGTGAATTATGTTGAATCATGCGATCTTTCTGCCCGCTCTCGCCATGGTGGCGCTCACTTTTACCGTGCTGGCGGTGATGTTCCGTCGTCGGGTGGCGCAGATGAAGCGCGACCGCGTCCATCCGCAGGCGGTGGCGACATCGCAGCAGACCGCGGTGTTGTTCACCGATGTCGCGCCCGCCGACAATTTCCGCAATCTGTTCGAGATGCCGGTGCTGTTTTATCTGGCGGTCGTGGTTGCAGCGATGACCGATCAGGTCACGATGCCGGTGCTGGTGTTGGCTTGGGGTTACGTGTTTGCGCGGGTTTTGCACAGCGCGATCCACTGCACCTACAACAAAGTCATGCACCGCTTTCGCGCCTACGCGCTGAGCGTATTCCTGCTGCTGGCGCTGTGGTGCGTACTTGGCTACGGCCTGATCGCGGCATGACCGATATCGCAGCCTCCGCTGAATTACAGCGGCTGCGCTGGCGGTGTCGACGCGGCATGCGTGAACTGGACCAATTGTTCACCCGTTACCTGGATCGTGTCTGGGCTGGTGCATCCGCCGACGAGCGTAAGGTGTTCGAGCGTCTGCTCGCCTGCGAGGACGACCGGCTGTGGCGCTGGTTTCTGGGTTATGAAGTTTCAGAAGATGCCGAACTGCATGCCATGGTCGAACGCATCCGTGCCCTGCCGGTTTGAGCTGCGTCCGTCGCGCTGGCTGATCGGCGCGATGGTGCTGCTG
>JANOXT010000150.1:0-14818 GCA_031418555.1 Lysobacterales bacterium
GTGCTGGACATTCCCACCCTCGGCAGCACGCTCGAACAGATGCGCGCGCAGCGGGGGCCGTGATGCGATACCTATCGATCAAAACGCCAGTGCGCGCTTCGATCACGACAGGGCGCATGACCGCGTGAATCTCTTCCGCCACCTGCTGTTCTGGATCCTGCTCGCGCTGGCGGGCGCACTGATTGCGCAGGCGCTGATCCAGGATCCCGGCTTCGTACTGGTGCGTTATCTCGGCATCAGCATCGAAGCGACGCTGGTCGGCGGACTGCTGATGCTCGGCGCCGCGCTGTTGGCGCTGTGGCTGCTGTGGAAACTGTTGAGCCTGCCGTTCCAGCTGTGGCGGCGGCGGCGCGAACGCATCGCAAGGGCGCGCCTGGGCGACGGCATCGACGCGCTGCATCAGGGCCGCTATGCACAGGCCGAAACGCTGTTGACGCAGGCGGCGCGCGACCCGCAGTACGAAGCGCCGGCGCGGGTGGCCGCAGCGCGCGCGGCGATCGCGCGCGGCGACGATGCGGCCGCGACCGCGCATCTGGATGCGTTGCCGGCGAAACACGCGGCATCGCGTGCGGTGGTGCTGGCGGAAACCGCGCTGGCCGATGACCGCAGCGCCGATGCGGTCGCTGCGCTGGACAGCATCGTCGATCAGGCGTTGCCGCCGCGCGGGCTTGCGCTACGCGCGGACGCGCTGGCCGCCAGCGGCCAAAGCGCGGAGGCCTACGGCATGCTGGGCGCGCTGCGCCAACAGCAGGCGCTGTCCACAGCGCAGCTCGCCGGACGCGAACGTCTGTGGGCCGAGCACGCGCTGCGCGAGGCTGCCGATGCCAACGCGCTGGCCGATCATTGGGATGCATTGCCGGCAAGCCTGCGCAGTACGCCCGCGGTGGTGCGCGCCTACGCCGACCGCGCCGCTGCGTTGCGCTGGGACGACGCTGCTGCGGGCAGTCTTGAGCACGCGATCGACGCACAGTGGGACGAGTCGCTGGCCGCGCATTACGGCACGCTGCCCGCCGACCGCCTCGACAGCGCCGCGCTGGACCGCCGCAGCGCCCACGCCGAACGCTGGCTGCAGGCGCACCCCGCCAGTTCCGGCGCGCTGCTGGGCGTTGCCCGGATTGCGCGTGCGCGGGGCCAATGGCCATTGGCCGAACAGACCCTGCATCGCGCCATCGCCCAGGGCGGCGGCGGCGAAGCATGGGAAGCGCTGGGCGACGGCTTCACCCAGGCTGGCGACGATGCCCGCGCACGGCTGTGCTATCGCAATGCGCTGCGCGCCGCGCGCGGCGAAACAGCCGAACCGCTGCCCGGCCGCGGCCTGAAACAGCAGATCCTCGCCGAAGCGGCAATCGAAGAAAGAGACGCCCATGGCCTGCCACGATTACGCGGCTGAGGTCCGGCGCGTGATGTCATCCCGCTCGACTATGCTGCGCGTCATGCGGACGCCCACACAACGATGACGCCTCCCCTCTGCACCGTTCCCAGCATCCAGATCGATCCGCACGACGCGGCCAGCGTGCGGCTGTCGGGAGAATGGACGCTGCAGCATGCGCAGGCCGTTGGCGATGCCCTGCGCGGAGTGCCCGAACACGTGCATCGCTTCGACGCCTCCGCCATCACGCGCCTCGATTCGTTGGGTGTGCTGCAGCTGTTGCGCCACGTCGCGCGTCGCGGTCTGAACGACGATGCGCTGCATTTCCGCGAGGATCACCGCGCACTGGTGCAGGTGATCGAAGACGTCCAGGACGGACGGCCGAAAGCCAAAAAACCTTACGGCTTCGCAGCCGCATTGGAACGCTTGGGCTATGCGGTGCACGACAATGCGCGCGAAGTGGTTGCCTTGGTGAGTTTCCTCGGCGAAACGCTGACCAAGCTGGTGCGCACCGCGCTGCAGCCGCGCAGGCTGCGGGTGATCGCTACCGTTTATCACATGGAACAGGTCGGTCTGGACGCAGTGCCGCTGGTGGCGCTGCTGTCGTTTCTGGTCGGCGCGGTCATCGCATTTCTCGGCTCCAATATCCTCGCCGACTTCGGCGCTTCGATCTACGTGGTCGAGCTGGTCAGCATCGCCTTTCTGCGCGAGTTCGCGGTGCTGCTGACCGCGATCATTCTTGCCGGCCGCACCGCCAGCGCGTTTACCGCGCAGATCGGCTCGATGGTCAGCCGCGAGGAAGTCGACGCGATCCGCACGCTGGGTCTGGATCCGGTCGATCTGCTGGTGATTCCGCGCGTGCTCGCGCTGGTCGTGATGCTGCCGCTGCTGACCTTCATCGCGATGCTCGCCGGCCTGCTCGGCGGCATGTTCGTCTGTTCGTCCAGCCTCGGCATTCCACCGCAGGCGTTTCTCGGACGGCTGCACGAGACCATGGAACTGCGGCATTTCATGGTCGGCATGTCGAAAGCGCCGATCTTCGCGCTGGCGATCGGCCTGATCGGCTGCCTGGAAGGTCTGCAGGTCACCGGCAGCGCGCAGTCGGTGGGCGAGCGCACCACCTCCAGCGTGGTCCAGACCATTTCGCTGGTGATCGTGTTCGACGCGATCGCCGCGATCTGGTTCATGCATATGGGGTGGTGAGCGAGATGCTTTTCATAGGAACGGCTTCAGCCGCGAAACAGTCGCCGGATCGCTGTTCGAAAATCCGGAACATCAATGTCGTCTGCACGGAAAACATCGCGGCTGAAGCCGCTCCTACGAAAGGCGATCGCGACCTCCCATGACGGCAAACACGGCCACCGACGAACCCATCATCAAAGTCCGCGGGCTGGGCAACCGGTTCGGCGAACAGGTGGTGCATGACAATCTCGATCTGGACGTACGTCGCGGCGAGATCATCGGCGTGGTCGGCGGCTCGGGCAGCGGCAAGTCGGTGCTGATGCGTTCGATCATCGGTCTGCGCGAACCCGACGAAGGCGCCATCGAGATACTGGGCGTCGACGGCCGCTCGCGCGACAACGAAGACCGCCTGCATATCGAACGCAATACCGGCGTGCTGTTCCAGGACGGGGCGTTGTTTTCGTCGCTGACCGTCGGAGAAAACGTGCAGGTGCCGCTGAAGGAACATCATCCCGATCTGCCCGAGTCGCTGCTGTACGAGCTGGCACTGCTGAAGGTGAAACTGGCGGGCCTGCCGGCGGATGCGCTGGACAAGCTGCCGTCGCAGCTGTCGGGCGGGATGCGCAAGCGCGCGGGACTGGCGCGCGCGCTGGCGCTGGACCCGCCGCTGCTGTTTCTCGATGAACCCACCGCGGGTCTCGACCCGATCGGCGCCGCAGCGTTCGACCATCTCACGCGCACGTTGCAGCAGGCGCTGGGCCTCACCGTATTTCTGATCACCCACGATCTCGACACGCTGTATGCGATCTGCGACCGTGTCGCGGTGCTGGCAGAAAAACGCGTGATCGTGACCGCGCCGTTGGCGGAGATCGAACGTTTCGATCACTCCTGGGTGCAGGAATATTTCAACGGTCCGCGCGGTCGCGCCGCGCGCGACAGCCAACGCAGTTTCGCCAAGAGCATCTGATATGGAAACCCGCGCCAACTACGTGCTGATCGGTGCATTCACCCTGTTGACGGCCGCATGTCTGCTGCTGTTCGGCCTATGGGCGGCGAAATACACTTCGGACAAGGACTGGCGTTATTACAACGTCGTCTTCAGCGAGGCGGTGACCGGCCTCACCGAAGGCGGCAGCGTGCAGTACAACGGCATCAGCGTCGGCACGGTCGATACATTGAGTCTGGCGCCGGACGATCCGCGCAAAGTCATCGCGCACGTCAAACTGCGCGCCACCGCGCCGGTGAAAGTGGATACGCGCGCAAAGCTGTCGTTCACCGGCCTGACCGGCACTGCATTCATCCAGCTCACCGGCGGCAGCCCCAAGGCAGCGCTGCTGCTGGCCAAGGGCGATGAAGTCCCGGTGATCCTCACCGAAGCTTCGGCATTGCAGAACATCGCCGAAACCGCGAACAAGCTGGTCGCGCGGATGGATAAAGTCCTGAGCGATGAGAACATCGCCAATATCACCCGGACACTCAACAACATCGAGAACGCAACCGGCGTGCTCTCCGACCAGCGCGAAGATCTCGGCACACTGATTACCAATGCACGGATCTCCAGCGAGAAACTCTCCAGCACGCTCGACACCACACATCGCGCAGTGACCAATGTGGACCGCGAACTGGTACAGAAACTGCCGCAGCTCATCGCCAAGCTGGACAGCACGCTCAGCCGGCTCGACACCGCCGCAGGCAGCGCGGACTCGCTGCTCAGCGAAAACCGCGGCGCCATCAACAGCTTCACCCAGGACGGCCTGAGCCAGCTTGGCCCGACGATGGAAGAACTGCGTGCACTGGTTCGCGATCTGCGCAAAATTTCCTCCCGCCTCGAAAACAACCCGGCCGGCTATGTCCTCGGCCGACAGAAACCCAAGGAGTTCGAGCCCTGATGAATCGACACCTTTCCGCGCCCGCTGCGGCCGGCATCCGCGTCGCTGCGCTGCTGCTGGCGACCGCATCGCTCGCCGGCTGCGGCATCCTGCCCAAGCAGGAAACGCTGGCGCTGTATCGCCCCGATCCGACGGTCGCCACCGATGCCGCATGGCCGCAAGTGCGTTGGCAGCTGCAGATCGCGCGCCCTTACGCCGACGATATGCACGACTCCGCGCGCATCCTCGTGCGCCCGCAGGCGGGCGAACTGCAGGTCTACAAGGGCGCGGCGTGGACGCAGCCGGCGCCGGACCTGGTACTGGACACGCTGATGCGCGCATTCGCCGACAGCGGACGCTTTGCTGGCCTCGCACGACGCGGCGAAGGCGTCAGCGCGCAATACGAACTGCTGCTCGATCTGCGCCGCTTTGAATCCGATTACGGCGACGGCGCCACGCCGGATATCCGGATCGAAATCGGCGCGCGTCTGGTGCACAACGCCGACAACCGCGTCGTCGCCACGCGCGTGTTCGACGCGACCACGCCTGCCGACGGTACCGATGTGGCCCGGATCAATCGCGCCTTCGGGCACAGTCTGGGCGATATCACCGCACAGCTGATCGGCTGGACGCTGAGCGAAGGGCAGCGGGATTCAGCGCTCAAGCGATAGCGCCAGTGGCTGCATCAAGGCTGCGTCGAGAACTGGCCGCACCGTTCCGAAGAACAGCGCGGCCAGCATCAAGATCGACCGGGATCACGCCACGCCGTAGGATATTTGCCGGGTCTGTTGCGGCGCATCCTGGGCGATGGTCTGGGTCGCCGCATTCTGCGTCAACTTGTCTGCGACGGACTGCGCTGAATTGGGCTGCACATCGGCAGGGTTGATCTTCGCGCTGGGACTGGCCGGGTTGTCCGCTGCCCCCTGCACAGCGATGAGCCCCCCATCCCTGGTCGCGACCACGTTCATCTGTTCGTGGTTGCTCGCTTTCGCGCCTCTGTTGATACTTTCCTGAAGCAAGGCAACCGCGATGTCCTTGTCGCTGGCATGTGCGTTGCCCGCAGCGGACGCTGCGTCCTGCGCGTTGACTCCGGTCAATATTTCGCGATACATCTTGTGAAGCCCATTGCCCGGATCATCCAGGGCATTCGCGGCGGAGGTGCGCTGCACGCCTTCTGCCGAAGCGAGCGAAACACCCGAGGGCTCGATTTCCGCGTCGCTTCTCCTCCCCCTCCGCTCATTGACGATCCCCTCCAGAATCGATGTGCCCAGACCGCGCTGCGCGCCGCCCGGATGCTGCTGGTTGTAGCGCTGATCGCTGAACTTGAGGTAGTCCAGCGACGCCTGATCGGACACCACGTAGACATCCTTGCCATGCGGCACCCGGGCTCCGCCATCCTGGGTCCAATTCTGGGCGCGCTGGTAATAGATGTCCCGCCGCGTATCGTCGAATTGAGTCTCGATCTTGTTTCTGAGGCTCTTGAAATCCTGAGTATTGACGTTGAAGTCGGCCCCGACATTCACCGTGAAACTGAATACCTTGAAGTTGCCGCCCGCCTCGGCGCTGGTTTTGATCGGGCCCACCGTCACGCCGGGATAGTTGTCGACGATGGTCCCCTGGGCCTGATTGAGCAACTTGGCCGAAACTTCGGGGTCACGTGTCACCTGCAGAAACGGGATCTTGCCTGCGTCGCCGCTACTGACCGGAACCCTGAGGGAGACTTCCAGCTGGCCCTCCTTGTTGACCTTGTAACTGAGATCGAGATCCGGTTCCCGCAGCTGATTGACCCTGATCTGTCTTCCGCCGCTGGCGGCGATCAATTGTTCGCTGTGGTCGCGGTCTGGTGCGGCTTGTTGCTGTGAACTGGCCATGCGTCGACTCCTTGAGGTCCATTGAGGGATGTCGATGCGGCGACGAAACTGCTTAGGCGGATGGGGTGGACAAACGCCGACATCGAGGGCCGATCGTCAGATCCACTTCGGGCTGATGTCTTCTCAGCGAATTCTCGAAAATCTCTCGGTGTTTTCATTTCTTGTTGAATCAAGGGTTTAAAGCATTCGCCCGATCGCCGGGATGACGACCGATGGATCAGAATGTCGCTGCTGACGGGGAGTGCACATGCACAGCGCTTGCATCAACCGCGCTGCCCACGTGAATCGCACATGCTGGAGGGGTGGCGCGGTTTCGCTTCAGCACCGTCTTGCGATGAACAATCCGCCAGCTTCAATTGCCTGTCCTGGCACCCGATTCATGAGATGCGGTCGTGCCCTGCAGACCCTCGCGCGCAAGCCGCGCTTCCAGCAGATCTTCCTGCGCCCAGCCGGGCAAGACAGGCCCGCAGTCCGCGCTGCGGGATAGCGCACAGAGCCGCCATCGCAACAGGTGAACGCCGAGTCGCAAACCGGGTCCGGCACCGTCCTGGCGGGAGATCGGTTCGGTGACTGCCAGCGCCCGCTGCAGGGTTCGGCGGTCAGCACCGGGCATCGCTGCGGCGTGACGGGCCAACGCTGTCAGCGAGTCGGCTTCCTGCCGGGTCAGGTCAGCGGTTGCGATCAGTGCGTCGATCCGTGGCTTCAACACCAGCCATCCTTTGGCGGGATCGTCTTCCAGCAAATGCAGGCGCGCGGTTGCGATGAGACCGAAGTCGCCTCGTAAAGCCTGTGCCTGGCGATCGTACGCCTTGGCTTGGCATTGCTTGATCATGGCGCGTGCGCGGTCCTGGATCCGGGCCTCCACGAACAGCCAGCCGAACAGACAGAGGCTGGAGGTGTCGGCCATCTCGAAGCGCTCTTTCTCCATCGCAGTGACGGCCTCCACCGCAGCGGTCAATTCATCGCGCGCGAAATGCGATTCGGCTTTCAGCGTCAGATTCCAGATCTGGTCCTGGGTCGCGGCAGCGCCCTGTCGTTCAAGGGCCGCCAGTGCATTCAGAACTTCGCGATAACGATGCACCGCGCGGGTTTCGTCCAACAGTTTGTAGAGATCGTTCGTGCGCATCTCGGCGGTATGCGCCTCGGCGGACAAGGCCCTGACTCTGGTGGCCAGGCCTTGCCAGATCTCGGGACGATCGCGCTCCAGACGCATCAGTGCATACAGCGCGCCGAGTTCGCTGTCCACGCTGCCGATCGTCTGGGCGTTTTCGACGATCTTCTGAAGTTCTTTTCTTCGCGCGTCCGTAGCCGGCCCTGGCGCGATCTGCATGGAGCGGATCGCCCATATCCGGTGATAAAGCGCGCTGTCGATATCGCCGATGGCTGTCATCCTGTCGGCGGCGCTCGATTGCAGGCGGACGCTGTCTTCGTTACGTCCCCGATAGATGGCCAGCATCGAGCGCCCGGAGTCGAGCTCCGCGACCGCGTACTCCCAGCCGGCATCGCGCGCGATGCGCTCGATATCGGCCAATTCCGATTCCGCCAGCGCCAACTCCTGCAGGTGCAGATGCGCAAGCGTGCCGAGCGTGGATTCGGCCTGCCACTGCGATGCGCCCTTGGGCAGACCGCGCGTGGTCCGCAGCTCCCGGATCAGATCGCGCAGTTCCAGGCGGTTGAGTTTCACCAGAGTCGCTGCCCGCGGACAGATCTTGCCGCCCAGCTTTTCGGGTGCGGCATCGGCCAGCAGCACCGAAATCATGCAGCGCTGATGCGGGTTCAACGCGGGGTCCGCGATCAGACCATCGGTGAGACTCAGCGACTGTTTCCACCGGCCCTGCTCCAGATACACGCGCGCCATCGCGATCTTCGCATCGGCCATGCCCGGATCGCGGGCGATCGCCCGCCCGAATTCCGCAAGCGCGGCTGGATTGTCGAATCGCAGTTCCGCAACCAGTCCGGACACGAGCGCGTCCGATGCGGGCGTCGGCCGCCTCACAGGTGTGTCCAGCACGTCCATCAGCAGCGTTTCAACCGCCGCGGCAAGACCGCCGGCGGGACCGCGGAAGCGCTTGCGGATTACGGTGCTTCCCTGCGAGATGGACAGTTCGGCCTGCAGCTGGCCGCCACGTCCGGACTGTATCCGCACCTGCAGATGCGGACCCGCGAACGGGTTGCGTCGCTGCGGCTTCTGAAACACCACCACTTCGCTGTCGCGCAGATAGGCATGCTCGACCGCCACCCGCAGCACCGCACTCTGCAGCCATTCGAGCGTATCCGGCGTCAGCACCGCAACGGTCATCTCCGCATCCGGACGCAACGCGATCCGCGCATCCTCATGGGGAAAGATGGCCCATCCGACTGCGGCCGAAAGCACCGCAAGCACGACAGCGACCGCGGCAACGAACGCGAATATGCGGCGCCGACGGGTCGGCGCACGGGTCATGATGGTGTTACCGGATGTTTCGTCTTGCGCAGCGGGCATGTTCTCGCCCGGCCGGGGCGCTTCCGCAATCACTGCGTCGGTGACGTGAAGCCCGGTCACCCATGCGCTTTCCGGAACCGTCAGCAGATAACCGCGCTTGGCCAACGTCTGCAGCACATCCCTGCCGTGATCGCCCAGGGCTTTGCGGATCTGCCAGATGCTGTTGCTGATCGCCGCGTCTTCGACGATACGGCCCGACCAGACATGGTCATGAATCTGCTCGCGGGTCACCAGCGCATTGGCATGCGCGCACAACAAGAGCAGCAGCGATTCGGCGCGAGGGAGCAGCTTTCCATAGTCGTCGTCGGCGATGACCGTCCCGCGCTCCAGATCGATGCGCCATGGGCCCAGTTTCAACCGTTGCGATTGTCTGCTGCCGTCAGCGAGGGACATTGCGCATTCTCTGTGAGATCGATGCGTCCAACAAATGAAGAGCCCGCCATGCGGCGGGCTCTTGTCCGGCAAAAACGAGCGGCGCCCGTTTATGCCATCGACGGACCTTTGCGGGCTTCCGGTTCCTGCTGCAGCGGAGCCTGGTTCTGCTGCTGCGTATTGGTCAGCTGCGTCACGCTTTGCTGAACGGCCTGATCCTTGGCAACTTGGGTCGAGACGCGTTCGAAATCGCCCGGAGTAACTCCGGTCACCGGAGTCGCGATGCTGGTGGCCTGGTCCGGGCGCTGCGCCACGAGCGTCGTACCGTTGTTGCCCTGGACGATGTGGATGGCGTCTTTCGGGCTGTAACCCGGCATCTTTTCGATAAGTTCGAATGCACGTGCACCTGTGTCCTTGTCGCCGGCGCCCTGGACCGCCTGCGCCAATTGTTTGGTGAGGGGGCTGTTGGCGGTATCCACCAGCGCCGGCGATGCACTCGCGACCTGCACACTGCCATCGCCAGCGTCGCTGATGCGCTTGTTCCAATTGATCGGGTGCCTTTCGTTGACGTAGTCCTTCGCGGCATCTTTACCGACATGATAGGTTTCGCCGCCGCTCTTCAAGGTCGCGCCGCCGTCCCGGAACCATTCACGCGCACGTGTTTCGTAGATATCCTGACGGCGCGTATCGAAATTGTTTTCGGCCTTGGTGATGGCGCCGGCCAGATCGGGATTGTTTTTAAGCGTGGCAGTCACGCCACCGTTGATCTTGGTGTCTGAGCTGATTTCGAACGACACTTTCCCCAGCACGGGCACCTTGGCGCCGCCGCTGGCGCCGCCGTGCTGCGACTGCGAGCCGCCGGCCTCGTATTTGACATCGCCGATGGTGAAGCCCGATTGGCTCAGACCTTTGATAAGATCCTGCCGCGCGCCGTTGAGCAGCACCGCTTGCTCATTGCGAGTGACTTCGAGGAAAGGAATATTGTCCTTCGAGCCGCTGGTTGCGGGAACCTGCAGTTCGACCTTCAGTTTGCCGTTGCCGGCATCGGTGATGGTCAGATCCATTGGCGGTACGCCGAGGTGATTGACTTCTTTGGCCATGATGAACTCCTTGAATGATTGGATGGATCCGGTCGCGCCAAGACGATACCTGCGCAGGGCCCGCCGTCTTGATGCCATCCCACGGCCGCGGTGTCCTCTCAACCTTCTTTCAAAAACATCTCAGAAAGATCAAATCCATTTTAATCAAATACTTAAGTGCGATTTAAAGGCTTCAATTTCTGGCGCCAGTCAGGTGCCAGCCGGTTTCAGGGCGCTGCAAAACGTTGGATCAGGCGCACAACGACTGCTGCCATCGATCGAACTGCGCTCTTATAGGCTAGCCGCTTCAAGGGCCAGACGCTGCTCCAGGCGGTCTTCATGCGCCCGCGGCGGCAACACCGGGCCGCAGCTGTCGGCGGGCCCTGCGGCGCATAGCCGCCAGCGCAGCAGATGCGTACCGGTCTGCAGTTCGATGCCGGCGCCATCGCGGCGGCCCATGGCTTCGACAATCGCCAGCGCACGCGTCAGGCGACTTCGATCGACCCCGGGGAGACCCACGGCATGCCGTGCCAGCAAAGCAAGCGACTCCGCTTCACGCAGGGTCAAGTCCCGGGTACCCAGCAAAACATCAATCCGGGGGCGAAGCGTCGGCCATGCGCGATCCGGCTCGCCGTTGAGCTGAAACAGGCGGGCTTCGGCGACAAGTGCGGCGTCCGCTCTGGACGCGCGCGCGGCCCGGTCGTACTTGATGGAACGGCATATGTCCAGCAGCTCATAGGCACGCTGCGGACGATGCGCCTCGGCGAACAGCCAGGCGAACAGGCACGGATTGGTGTCTTTCAACTCGAAGTTCTCGCGCGCCATCGCTTCGACCGCGACCACCGCTTGATCCAGTTCGTCCAGCGCAAAATGCGACTCCGCACGCAGGCTCAGGTTCCACAGCTGCGCCTGCGGTTGGGTCGCGCCCGAGCGTTCGATCCGCGACACGCCGTCCAATACCTCGGCATAACGATGCTGGACCTGCATTTCGTTGAGCACGAAGTGCAGGTCGCGCGTCTGTTCCTGCGTTGGGTAAGCCTGTTCAAGCAGCTCGAGAATCCGCGCAAGTTCCACCCGCCACTCGTCCATGCGGCCGCGGTCCAGGCGTGCAAGCAGATACAGCGCATCGATCTCGGTACGCACGCTGCCGTTGGCGCGAGCCCGATCCACGATGGCACGCATCTGCGATCGCCGCACCTCGATATCGGGGCCGGGAACGATCGGCATCTTGCGCAGACCGATCATCCGTTCGCGAAGCGCCGAGCGCACGTCGCCCAGCGCCTCCAATGCATCGGCACTCTTGAGCTGCAATAGAGCCCCGCGCTCGCTGTGGCCATTGTGGATGGCGGAGGTGGCGCGCAATGTCCCCAGCTCGATCCGCGCATGCTCCCAGCCGGCCTCGCCCGCGAGCCGCTGCGCGCGCGCCAGACGCGCTTCGGCCTGATCGGCCTCGGCAAGCCGGATGTGGGCGAAAATCGCTGCGCTTTCATCCGACAGCCACTGCTGCGGATCTTTCGGGACCTGCGAGGCGCCGATTTCGCGCAGCAGCTCGCGCATCTCAAGCTTGGCCAACCGCACGCTGCGCGCCGCACGTTTGCAGGGGCGCGGCTGCAGGCGCTCGGGCGCTATTTCGGCAAGCATCACGTCGACCGCGCAACGTTGCCGCACGTCGAGGCGCGGCTCCGCCAGCAGGCTGTCGATGAGCGTTTGCGCTTCCTTGCTCTGCCCCTGTTGGTACAGCGCAGAGGCAAGCGCGATCCTGGCGTCGTTCAGGGCGGGGTCGCGCGCAACGGCACGCCGAAACTCTTCGATGGCGCTCAGGTAGTCGAAGCGCTGTTCTGCGGACCAACCGGACACCAGCGCATCGGTCGCGCGCGTCGGCTTTCTGGTCGTCGCTCCAAAGGTCCGCATCAACAGCGCCTGCACCGACCCGGCAAGCGCGTCCGCCGGGCCACGGAAATCCTCACTGACCAACGTATCGCCCTGGGTCAGGGTCAGCTTGGCCTCGATGTCTGTTTTGGTCGCACCCGTCACTTCGACCTGCAGATGCGGCCCGGCGAATGGATTGCGGACCTGCGCTTTCTGGAACAGCAGCACGGTGCTGCCGCGCAGGTAGATATTCTCGATGCTGGTGCGCAGCACCTCGGCACGCAGCCAGTCCAAAGTCTCGGGCGCCACGACCGCCATGCTCATCGCGATATCCGCACGCAGGGCGATCGGAGCTGGCGGCGCGCGCAGGAAGCGCCACGCGACAGCGCCGCACAGCGCGGCCATTACCAGTACGAGGGCAACCACCAGACGCAGCGACCGCCTCGGTCTGCGCGCAGCGATGGAGGTCGGTGCGGGGGACGTCGGTGCCGCAGAGAGCCGGATGACCGCATCGTTGATCGACTCATCGCCTGCCGCGTCGTCGTCAACCAATGTGGCGACAGTCGATACCGGCGGATCGGGCACTACCGCAACCTTCGCCGGCTCTGGCGCTGGCGCTGGCACGACGGGCGCGACTGCTACGGACTCAACGCGCTCAACGGCCGCATCGACGATCCAGTCGTCGTCCGCGACCACCAGCAGATAACCGCGCTTGGCCCGCGTGAGCAGGATTTCCTTGCCGCGCTCGCCGATGGCCTTACGGATCTGCCAGATGCAGTTGGTGATCGCCGCATCCTCGACCACCCGCCCTGTCCACACGGTTTCGAGAATCTGTTCGCGGGTGACCAGTAGATTGGGATAGCGCGCCAGCAACAGCAGCAGATGCTCTGCCCGGGAAGTCAACCCGCCGGTGCCGTCCTGCCCCGATACCGTCCCACGGTCCAGGTCAATCTGCAGGCGACCGCTGCCGAAACGCGGCGAGGGCGGATACTTTTCGAACTGCCCCATCCACTCCCTTCCTGGCATGTGTTTCGCGGCAGTCTAGCCTTACGCAACGACGGCGCCAACGGCGACGAGCGAAGTCTTGAAGTATTTCAGCCATGTACATCTGTATATTTGTCGCCTGCGATGCACTGGCTCAACGCATCAGAGGCGATGACATCCAACTGTCATCATGCGGATTCGACCAGCGCATTCCTTCATCTGAAGATGCCGAGGGCTGGTTTTGCCAGCCCGGTCACATAGGGTTGCTTGTCCGTAATGCGATGGGGTGTTCGCCCGGATTCATCGGCCGGATTTATCGGCCGGATTCATCCGTGAAGATCGAGGCCCTTCAAGCGTGTCGGTAGGCAGCATGCCTGCTTGAAGGCTCCTGAGCCGCAATCTGACCAGCGCTTTGACCGATCTGCGCAATCGACTGCTCGGCGGGAATCTGCTGCAGTTTCTTCGGGTCGAAACCGACACGGTTGGCGTGATCGGATGTTCCGTCGTACACGATCGCCTGGCCGTTCGCGCCCGGCATCACCCCGGCGATCTGCTGCAGCTTGTTGTCCTGCGCCAGCTGGGCAATCCCCGCCTCCAGATTGCCGCGCTGCCGCAGATCCAGATCCTTGCCGATGCCGGAAATCTGAATGGCAGTGGCCGCTTGCGTAAGCAGCGGAGCAGGCTGATTCGTCTGAACATTCGATGCGGATGCGTTGACTGCGGTATCGACAGATATCGCTGCGTTCAAAAAATGAGCGGGCTTGTTTGCGGGAGGATCGACGATATTCGGGTTGATACGGTCTTGTATATTGATGCCTTCAAGACCCGGATCACGATAATTGAGCGTGACCCTGGTTCGATCCACATACTCCGTAACGACGACCGGCAGCTTGGAAGTATCGACGACAATTTGCGCGCCGATCGGATAGTTCACGCCGCGCTCTCTTTCGATATGGTCGATGCGATTGAGCCAGTTCTCGGTGTAATTCTCCGGATAACCCTTCAGGCCCGGCACACCGCTTGCTGTCCTGCCGGGGCCGGAAGAAACGGTATCAAAGTAATTTTTCGCGACCGCCTCCACAGTCGTCGGGTCCTGCCTTTTGATTTGCATATTTTCGTCGATTGCGATGCCCTGCTTCATGGTGTAGGTGTACACCCCCTCCTGGCCGGCGACCGGAGTTTTATCCATGTAAAGCCGCATTCTTGTATTGCCTGAAGCCTCGAAACTTTCGTACATGTAACCCAGATCGAATGGCTTTCCTTCTTTTTCGGCTTTTTTCTTCAACATTTCAGCGGAGGCATTGAAGCCTTCTATCTCTCCGCTCGCTTCTGCTGTTCGGCCGTAATCGAGAATTTTGGCGACTGCCTGGGTGTGGTCGCGCGGCCCATTCGGGTGATTTGAGATTGCGTTATTGATACTGGCATCGAATTCAGCGATCGCCTTTTTGAACTGCGGCCCTTCGACGGCATGTTGCCCCTCATGGGCGGCGGATTGCACTAGATTCAGAAGACTTCCGTCCCTGGTTTTCGGATGATTGTCTTCGAGAGCCGTCTGCGATAGCTGGATCTTTTTCTCGGTCACCGAATACTGTGCGACGGCACCGGTACCGTTCGCATTGGGGGTCAGGAGCTCTATTTTTTCCAGGGTTCCCGCGCGGATCGCGGCGGTGAATTTGCTCTCTGCAAGGGGCGACGCCTCGAAAACATCGAATATCCGGCCAGCCGCGATGCCGTCCCGGCCG
>JANOXT010000151.1:0-4855 GCA_031418555.1 Lysobacterales bacterium
CGAAGCTGCCGTCGTCGATCGCGAGCGCGTCGCTGATCTGATCCAGGCCGATATCGGAACGCATGCCGTTCCGGTACACGGTGCAATTGATGACGCAATGGGGGAGTGTCGGGATAGCGCTGGGCTCGGTCATGGCGGGCATCGTGCCGGGATCGGGTGGCATCGGCAAGCCGCCGCGCGTGGGTCGATATCGGTAGAGCTGCCTTCAGGCCGCTGCTTTTGTTTGTCGCCTGCAGAAAGCAGCGGCCTGAAGGTCGCTCTACCGTGACGATGCCGACCGCAGCCAAGCGATGCCGAAACCGACTTGGATCGGCAGCAGCAGTGCGATCCAGTGGGCGTTGGCCTGCGGTGTGGCGGTTACCCAGTGCAGGAACGGCGCGAGTACTGCGAACAACACCGTTGCGATCAGTGCCGGGCGGAACAGCCGGCCCGCAGGGCGACCGCGCGCGAGCCGCCAGCCGCCGGGCAGCAGCAGCCACGACAGCGGGCTGAGCAGCATCAGATTGTGGTTGGCCCAGCCGAAGCGGTGTTCGGTGCCCAGCCAGATTCCCAGCATCACCGCGCCCAGCAGCCCGGCGGTGAGCCAGAACATCAGTGCAATGCCGACGGCGACGCGTGGGCGACGTGCGCGCAGCCACGACCACACTGCGGCGATGGCAAGCCCGGCCAGCAGCCATGGCCACCACGCGCGCTGGAATTCCGGCGGTTCCGGCGTGATGAGGTGCGGTGCGACCATTTGTTCGCTCGCGACCAATGGACGGCCGTCGGCAAGCTTCGCTTCGCGAAGACTGGCGGCGAGCCGCATCGGCACGTACGCCTCTTCCCAGCGCGACATCGGCTGGTCGGACGACGGGCCCAGCCCGACATCGAAACCCAGCCACATCCACGGCGCGGGCGATGCCAGCCGCACGGCTTCGCTGCGGAACGTATTGCCCTGCGAGCGCGATTCGAGCTGCGGCTTCAGCGCGCCGCCGATCGCGCGGTCGATCGCGTCGCGGATGCGGGTGGCGCAGTTGTCGGTGAAGTATTCGTAGCGATAGCGCGCGTTTTCCGGCTTCGCGTTTTCGGCCAATGCGACGGCCATCGCGGTGGCCTGCGCGTCATCCAGATTCAACCACTGGATCGACACGCCGCGGCCGGTGTCGAGGTAATGCTGCAGATCGTCATGCCAGCGCAATCGCGCAAGGTAGTAGCGCATGTCGCCCTTGACGAAGCGGCCGATGAAATCGGGCTCGCTCATGTCGAAGAAGCCGAAGTTGTAGGACAGCGGTCCGTCCGACGCGGCGTCGTCGACGATAATCGCGTTGTGCCCGAAGCGCTCGAAAAAAATCTCGCCCGGCTGCATCGTCGCCACGCCGATCCGCGGCGCAGCCTGCGCTGCGAACGCGCACATCAGCGCTATCAGCCAGACGAGCAACCGTGCCGCAAATCCCGCGGCAGCGCGGTTACGCCGCATGCACGCTCACGTGCAGCGTATGCAGGCGCCGGGCATCGGCGCGCGCGACCCTGAAACCGAAGCGGCTGAGCGTTAGCTCTTCGCCGGCTTCAGGCAGATGACCGATGGCGGCGGTGATCAGCCCGCCGATGGTGTCGTATTCGTCATCATCGAAATCGGCGCCGAAACGCGCGTTGAAGTCCGAGATCGGGGTCAGCGCATCGACCAGATACTGGCCGTCGGCCTGGGCCGCGATCAGCGCGTTGGGGTCCTGTGCATCGTCGTGTTCGTCGTCGATCTGACCGACGATCTGTTCCAGCACATCCTCGATGGTGACCAGTCCGGCCACGCCGCCGTATTCGTCGATCACGATCGCCATATGGTTGCGCGATTGGCGGAATTCGCGCAGCAGAATGTCCAGGCGCTTGGATTCGGGCACCAGCACCGCCGGGCGCAGCAGCTCGCGCACCGTGCCGGGGCCGTTGTCGGCGACCACGCCGCGCAGCAGATCCTTGGCCAGCAGAATGCCGAGGATTTCGTCTTTGTCTTCGCCGTGGATCGGGAAGCGCGAGTGGCCGGATTCGACCACGGCTTGCATCAGTGAGAGAAACTTGCCGTCGACCGGCAGCACCACCATCTGCGCGCGCGGAATCATGATGTCGCCAACGCTCATGTCGGAAATGCCGACCGCGCCTTCCATGATCCGCAGGGTGTCGGCGTCGATCACACCGTCGGCCTGCACGTCGCGCAGCAGTTCGACCAGATCTTCCTGATTGTCGGGCTCGCCGGAAATCGCCGCGCTCAGACGCGACAACCACGAGCGGCGCTTGTCGGCCTTCTTCTCGGCAGGCGCCCTGTCGGCGGGTTTCGCGCCGTCCTGCGCGGGGGTCGTACTGTCGTCTTCAGGCATTGCAGTCATGGCGTCGCCCGGTCGGGCCGAGGGCTCAGTTTAACGTGTCAACCCCGCATTCGTGAACGATCAGGGCTGCGCGGTGTCCAGGATCCAGCCATCGAAACGGTATTCGCAGCCTATGTACGTCTTATTCGGCCGTTCTGGCAACTGGAACACATGGCCGACCGCCCGGTTGACCCAGACGATGGCACGATCCCCCAGTGTGTTTGTTTCGCGTTCCTCAGTCATCCGCCGGCGGTACCAGAGGCGGTTCGCTTCGTTGTCCAGTGGCGGCAATCCCCATGCTTCGGCCAGTGGTGCGGGTGCCTCATCCACCTCCATGAAAATGCCGCTCGAGGCCCTGATCATGGTGCTGTATCCGCTATCCACAGTCAGCCCGGGCCCTGGGCTGCGCATTGTGCGCTGCAGCGATGCATGGGGCTCGGTCCGAGTGTTGTCCGCAACGATCAACAGGCGTTGACCTTGACGGCCGTGGGCATGGATCCCTGTCGGGTTTTCAATCAGGCCCGCGCCGGGACCAACGATTTCCGATCGCGTCCATCGCGATCCGGAAACATCGGTGCGCATGATGTGCGCGAAGAGCTGTTGCTGAACCGTTTTCAGGTCGGCCAAGGGTGTGCGGCATTCGATCAATGCCATGAGTTGGTCCGTTGGATCGGGCTCAACGCCCGCTTTCCCGCCCGGCGCCTCCGCACCATGCGCAGTCCGCCCAGCGACCAAAACCCAGTACAGGGCCACCAGCAGGCAAAGACGCCTCATACGCTGGAGTAGGGGTCTTCGATGCCCAGTTCAGCCAGAATCTCACGCTCCAGCTGTTCCATGCATTCAGCCTCGCGCTCGTCTTCGTGGTCCAGGCCCAGCAGATGCAGAACGCCGTGGACGGTCAGGTGGGCGTAGTGATGCGCGGCCGGTTTGTCCTGTTCCGCCGCTTCGCGGGCCACCACCGGCGCGCACAGCAGGATGTCGCCCATCAGCGGCAGGATCACGCCCTTGGGCAGTTTCACGCCCTCGGCCATATCGGCCGGAAAGCTCAGCACGTTCGTGGCGTAATCCTTGCCGCGATAGTGCCGGTTCAGCGCGCGGCCTTCGTCTTCGCCGACCACACGAATGGCGAGGTCGGCCTCGCGAATACGCCCGTGCAGCGCAGCCGCGACCCAGCGCCGGAAACTGGTCGCCGCCGGTACCCCTGCGCGCGGCGTGGCGTAGCCGACCGCGACATGCAGACGGACGGGGCCTTTTGTCATGGCGCGCTCCGTGCAGTGGCCGCCTGCTCCGCGCTTTGTCTCTCATACGCCCGCACGATCTTCGCCACCATCGGATGACGCACCACGTCGCGCGCTTCGAAGAATGTGAAGCTGACGCCATCGACATCGTGCAGCACGTCGAGCGCGTCACGCAGGCCCGATTTGATGTGTTTCGGCAGGTCGATCTGGGTCAGGTCGCCGGTGACCACAGCCGTGCTGCCGAAGCCCAGGCGGGTGAGGAACATCTTCATCTGTTCGACGGTGGTGTTCTGCGCTTCGTCGAGAATCACGAACGCATCGTTGAGCGTGCGTCCGCGCATGTAAGCCAGTGGCGCGATCTCGATGACGTTCTTTTCCAGCAGTTTCGCGACCCGGTCGACGCCCAGCATTTCGTACAGCGCGTCGTACAGCGGGCGCAGGTACGGGTCGACTTTCTGCGACAGGTCGCCGGGCAGGAAGCCCAGTTTTTCGCCGGCTTCCACCGCCGGGCGCACCAGGATAATCCGCTGGATGCGCGCGGTATTCAGCGCTTCCACGGCCATGGCGACGGCAAGGAAGGTTTTGCCGGTGCCCGCCGGGCCGACGCCGAAATTGATGTCGTGGGTGGCGATGAGGTGCAGATATTTCTGCTGGTTCGCGCCACGGCCGCGCACGGTGCCGCGTTTGACCTTCACCGCAACGTCCTGCGGCTGATACTCAGGATCGTCGTTGGGCATAGGCCCGCTGTCGCCAAGCCGCAGATGGATCGCATGGGCGTCGAAGATGACGTCCGCGGATTCTGCGTAAAGCGAACGCAGCAGTTTTTCCGCGTGTGCGACAGCGACGGCGTCTTGACCGTCGACCCGGAAGATATTCCCGCGGTTGGCGATCTGTACCCCCAGCCGCAGTTCGATCTGGCGCAGATGGGCGTCGAACGGCCCGGTCAGGTTGGCCAAGCGTTCCGGATCGGCGGGGTCTAGCGTGAAATCGTGTTGAGGGGCATGTTGCATGGGGTCATCAGGGTAACGCGCCGCCGCGGTTCGTGCATGCGTCAGTCGCGCGGCGGCGGCTTCGGGTCGAAATCTGCGGGATCGATCTTGACGCAATCGCGCGGTGCAAGACTGATGATGGTATCCACCTCGTCGGGCCTGTCGAGGTCGAACGTGGGTGGAAAGCGCTCTGCTCCGTCCGCCAGTTGCCAGCTGCCAGTTACCAAATGTCCTTGATGCCGCGAGTCTTCAAGCGGATTCACTAAGCCTGCTGCCTGCCGAACACCATGCCGGC
>JANOXT010000152.1:0-10607 GCA_031418555.1 Lysobacterales bacterium
GGCTGCGGCAAATCGATGCTGGCCAAAGCCATCGCCGCCGGCTTCGGCGTACCGCTGCTGCGCTTGGACTTCGGTGCGCTGTACAACAAATTCCACGGCGAGACCGAGAAGAATCTGCGCGACGCATTGGCCTCGGCCGAACAGCTGTCGCCGTGCGTGCTGTGGATCGACGAAATCGAAAAAGGCCTCGCCAGCTCCGGCGGCGAAGATGGCGGCGTCTCCCGCCGCGTTCTGGGCACCTTCCTCACGTGGCTGGCCGAACGCAAATCACCGGTGTTCCTCGTCGCCACCGCCAACCAGGTGGACGACCTCCCCGCCGAACTGCTGCGCAAGGGCCGCTTCGACGAAATCTTCTTCGTTGATCTGCCCAGTGCGGAATCCCGCGCAGCATTATTTGCACTCCATCTGCAGCGCCGCAGCGTGCCGATGGACACCTTCGACTTGCCCGCACTGGCGAATGCCTCCGATGGATTCTCGGGCGCGGAAATCGAACAGGTCGTCGTCGCCGCACTGTATGCCGCGCATGCGGTGCATCAACCGCTCACCGAGTTCCAGCTGCGCGCGGAGCTGAAGAATACGCGGCCGCTGTCGGTGCTGATGAGCGAACAGGTGGAGGCGTTGCGGGAGTGGGCTGGGGCCAGGACTGTGCCGGCGGATTGAGCAAAGCTACACTAATCTTTAGTCTCGAAAACGAAATAGAAAACGGGAAAAGGCTATGGGCAAAGACAAAATAAGTGATCAGTTAGAGTCAGCAATAGCAAATCATTCATTGCAAGACTCAACTTCCGCGCTCATAGAGGTTGCACTGGATTCCGTTATGGAAGACGGCATGCTTCGCGATATTCCAATCTTGGGCTCCCTCATTGGGTTCGGACGAGCAGCCGTCTCTATCCGAGACAGGATGTTCATCAACAAACTCGGATATTTTTTGAAAGAAATAGAATCAGTTCCGTCAGAGCAACGACGAGCCATGATTGAAGAAATCAACGCATCGGAAAAAGCCGCCGTGAAAGTCGGCGAAAAGATTCTGTACATTGTTGACAGATGCCAAGATCACGAATCCTCTCGTGCTGCCGGCAGAATATTCAGGGCCTTTCTCGAAAAAGAGATCGACTACAATGAATTTGTTTCCATGACATTTGCTGTAGATCGCCTTCTTTTTTCTGACCTTGTTCGCTTTATCGTGGAAGAACGAGAATGGATACCCGCGTGGGAAGCAAGCGTTTATTTCGGGACATGCCTGATTGCATTTAACGAACTGGAGACGTCAGTAGAAGACCAGTGGGACCGCGATTCAGATAAGCCATATGTGGTAACTAACAATGATCTAACCGTTTCAGTAACTGAAGCCGGCCGAAAGCTGCGAAAAATACTTTCAGCATGAGCGTAGAAGCGTAGGGCGGGTCTCGACCCGCCACGAACGAATCTAAGAACCGCACGTGCGGATACCACGCTGAAATGCCAGTGGCCTTCGTGCAATGGACAACGGTTTCATTGCATTGGCGGGTCAAGACCCGCCCTACGTAACCGCATCGCGAAAGTGACGTAGCCGGGGTTTACCGGCTACGCCGTTGAAAGCCGCTTCGCTCTACCCGGGCTACGGAACTTGCGACTAGGCTCGCCGTGGTTCGTCGCGACTTGCGTCGCTCCCACAAAAGCCGCGCATCCCGCATTGATGACGGTTTCCTTCTCCCCGTGCGCGGAACGGGGAGAGGAATATCCCCGGGCTTACTGTGCGACATGGAATTTCCTGCAGAGGTCAATGGCACATCAATCGCGGTCGCAATCGCTTGACGGCGAAGCACACCGGGTTAAGTTTTTGGCAGCGCTTTGCGCTTGCCGGCGTTGTATTCGTACTGGGCATCGCGGGCGAATCCGTAGTTGCGCCGTGCGGGGTCAATGAAGAAAGTGAAGCAGTCCAGGCTTTTGCTCTTGATTGGTTTGATCTCATCCGCGGTGGTGCAGACCCAGTACGCGCGATGCTGGTCTTTGGCGTAGAACGTGCAGTCGCAGTCGACGTAATACGCGCGGTCGTTGGCGACGCATGCGGGCAGGAATTCGAAGGTGTCGGGGTCCGCGCCGGTCACGATGTGGTTGCGGTAGTACACATGCCGGGCGTCTTTGGCGACGCTGCCGACCAGATCGGCGTGCAGCACAGTGAACGTGGCGGCATCCGCGCCGACGACTGGATCGGTGTACCCGTAGTAAAGCGTGTCGAGATAACGCACGTAATAGCCGCCGATGCGTTCGCCCTCACGCGGATCGTACGGAATCGTCGTGGATTGGTAGTAAAAGTGCTCGCCTGATTGGCTGAATTTTGCGCTGTCCTGTTTGAACACGTGAAAATCATTCGGGTTCGCGCCCGGAATTTCCTCGATGTAGTAACCGGGCACGTCGATATAGACCCGCTGTCCGTCGGCGTAATAGTGAATCGCGTTGCCGGGGTCCGTATCGCGAACTAGACAGGTCGCGAGGAGCCGCAGTGTCGATATATCCATCCGCTGGCATACCGGCTGTTTGCAGGGTGTTTCGTAGCCGGAAAGATAGATGTCTTTACCGATAACTTCGATATTGCCGATGACCTTTTTTTTCATGCGCGCAACGTCAAGCAGCGGCTACTGACTTTGGTCATTTCGCCAACCACCAGCCGGTGATGGCGTGCCGGGGTCGCGCAGCCCACGGGGCGACAAACGTGACCTGATGGCGCTGCGGCACGCGAAACAGGCTGAGAGAATTCCAACGCGGCAAAAAAGTTTCGGCCACGCCGCTTTCGGCATCGAGAAACTGCAGCTGCCCGCCCCAGTCCGGTCGCCACTCGTGGCTGAGGTTGATGACGAAGGCATAGCGGCGGCCCTCGTCCTCGTCCAGATCTTCGTGCGGCATCAGGTAATGCCCGGGGCGATAACGGGTGCATTGCGCGGTGACATGCGTGATCGATGCATCGTTGCCAAGATGGCGCGCGAAGTCGATGAATTCCGGCGTATTGAAAAAATGCAGCGTGCCGCGAACCAGCAGCTCCGGATCCCAACCTTCCTTCGAGGCTTTGACCAGCATGTAACTGTCGTAGGCGAACTGGTAACCGTCGGCCGCGTGCGCATAGCCGCGCTGCAGCAGGCGCGCGTATTCGGCATCGTCGGGATAGGCGCCGCGCGGCGACGTGCGCGATGCGCCTTCGCTGCGTTCGGCCAATTGCCAGGGCACCCGATCGGCAAGCTCACGCGCGAACGCCCCGGCGGCGGCGGGCTGCAGAAAGTCGGGGATCTGGACGCGCGAGCGTTCCGCGAGCGCGCGCCGCCAGTGGTCGATATCGATCTTGTTGCTGATCATGACGGTTCGGGGCAAAGAGCAGACTTACCGC
Source organism: Lysobacterales bacterium (assembly GCA_031418555.1). Lineage (GTDB taxonomy): Bacteria > Pseudomonadota > Gammaproteobacteria > Xanthomonadales > Xanthomonadaceae > Lysobacter_I. The sequence continues at coordinate 3,359 of JANOXT010000152.1, forward strand.
ATCCTAGCCGATCAATGGCAGTGCTACAGCCGTGTCGCATGAACCGGAAAACGATCCGACCCATGTACTGATTCAATATCCGGCTGCCTGCCCGTCCTTGCGCGACTCGCTGGCGCCGATATAGCCGCCGTCCGGATTCACCATGATTGCCTGATAACCGCCGTAGGGGCCGTCGGCGAAACGCACGCTGTGGCCTTTGCGCATCAGCGCGCGGATGGTCTCGACGGCATATCCGCTTTCCAGATCGACTTCGCCACCGTCCCTCATGGCCGTGTTCTGCCCGGTGGGTTCGGTGCTGCCGTCGTGCTGGATGCGCGGCGCGTCGCCGGCTTCCTGCAGGTTCATGCCGAAGTCGATCATGTTGAGCAGAATCTGCACGTGGCCCTGCGGCTGCATCGCGCCGCCCATCACGCCGTAGCTCAACCAGGGTTTCCCGTCTTTGGTCACGAATGCCGGAATGATGGTCTGGAACGGCCGCTTGCCGGGTGCGTAACAGTTCGGGTGACGCGGCTTCTTATCGCAGTTTTTGAGTACGAACATCTCGCCGCGGTCCTGGAAAATAAAGCCCAGCCCCGGCGGTGCCATGCCGCTGCCCATGCCGCGATAGTTCGACTGGATCAGCGACACCATCATGCCGTCTGCATCGGCAACGGTCATGTAGATGGTGTCGCCTTCATTGAGCTCGGGAATGATGCCGGGCTCGACGCTGCGCGCAGCCTTGTCCATCGACAGCAGCTTGCCGCGCTCTTTCGAATAGTCTTTGGAGATCAGCCGCGCGACCGGGGTCTTGTAAAACGCGGGGTCGGCATACGCTGCGGCGCGGTCGGCGAAGGCGATTTTCTTCGCTTCGACGAACAAGTGCACATGTTCCGCACTGCCGAAGCCGTAGCTTTTCAGATCGTAGGGTTCCAGCAGATTCAAGATCTGCAGCGCGGAGATACCCTGCCCGTTCGGCGGCAGTTCCCATACGTCGTAGCCGCGGTAGTTGGTGCTGACCGGCTCGACCCATTCGCCGGTGTGTGCGGCCATGTCCTCGTAGCGCAGAAAACCGTCATTGGCTTTGAAATACGCATCGATGGTGCGCGCGATCTCGCCTTTGTAGAACACATCACGGCCACCGTTGGCGATCTTCTGCAGCGTGTTGGCGAGATTCGGACTGCGCCACGTCTCGCCCCTGCGCGGGCCGCGGCGTTTATGCGGCGTGCCGTCGTCGACGGTGAACTGTTCGGCAAAGCCAGGCCACTTCGACAGTCGCGGCACCGAGGCGTTCCAGTAATACGCGATGACTTCGCTGAGCGGAAACCCGTCGCGCGCGTAGCCGATCGCGGGCGCGAGATTCTGCGCCATCGTGCGACGGCCGAATTTGCCGTGCAGTGCGAACCATGCATCGACCGTGCCCGGTACGCTGACCGGCAATGGCCCGTGCGGCGGAATATCGGTCAGGCCACGCCGTTTGAATTCGTCCAGTGTCAGCGCTTTAGGCGAGCGGCCCGAACCGTTGTAGCCGTGAAGTGTCTTCGTCTTCGGATCCCACACAATCGCGAACAGATCGCCACCGATGCCGTTGCCCGTGGGCTCCATCAAACCAAGCGCGGCGTTGGCGGCGATGGCGGCATCGACCGCGCTGCCGCCCTGCTTCATCACATCCAGCGCGATCTGCGTCGCCAGCGGCTGCGAGGTGGCGGCCATCGCATGCGGCGCGTATACCTCGCTGCGGGTCGCGAACGGTTGGCCGGTGACGCGGTCGGCGGAAACAGCAGCGCTGGTCGCAATACACAGCAGAGAGACGGATACGAAAGTGATTGACAGCGTGCGCATGGAAACCGCCTCAAGCCCGGGGCGCACAGCGTAGCCCAACAGGCTGCGCCCCGGGGCAGCGGTTGTGGTCATTGCGAAAAGCCGGTGCGCCGGGGCGAACCCTGTGCCGCTATGCGCGTTGGGCGCGAAATCCCGCAATCAATGCATCGTTGTCGATTGCCGGCGAATACAGATATCCCTGCACTGCGATCACGCCGCAGTCGCGCAGGCACTGCGCCTGCGCTTCGGTCTCGACGCCCTCGCCGACCACATCGATGCCCAGGTCTCTCGCCAGCCCGACCAGCGCTTTGACGATGGCCAGATCGGCGCGCTCCTGCGGCAGGCCGGCGGTGAAGCCGCGGTCGATCTTGATGGTGTCGATCGGCAGATGTTTCAGATAACCCAGCGAACAGTAGCCGGTGCCGAAATCGTCCAACGCGACGCTGACGCCCAGCGCGCGCACCCGGGCAAGGGTCTTGGCGGCGGCATCGGGGTCGCGCAGCAGCATGGTTTCGGTCAGTTCCAGACACAGCCGCTCCGGCGGCAGCCCGGAGGAGGCCAAGGCGCTGTCGACATCGGCGGCCAGGCCGCTTTCTTCGAACTGCCGCGCCGAAACGTTGACGCGCAGCATCGGCGCGACGCCATCGCGCGCGGGCCAGCGCATCGCCGCGTTGCAGGCTTCCAGCAGTACCCAGCGGCCCAGACGGACGATCAACCCGGAACTCTCCGCCGCTTCGATGAATTCGCCGGCGGGCACGATCCGGCCCTCGTTGTTGCGCCAGCGCAGCAGCGCTTCGGCGGAACGCCAGCGGCCATCGCGCAGATCGACTTCGGGCATGTAGTACAGCATCAGCTGGCCGTCGGCGAAGGCGTCGCGCAGCGCCTGCTCGGTGCGCATGCGCGCAAGCAGACTGCGATGGCGGTCGGCGTTGAAGACTTTACAGCGGCCAAGACCATTCGCGCGCGCGCGCAGGCTGGCGTTTTCGGCGTTGCGCAGCAGCGCGTCGGCCGACGGCGCGGCGAGATCGCGCGAGAATGCGATGCCTGCGGTCACCGTCGCGGGATAGCCGCTGGGCGCCGCGGCGTCGGTCTGGACCAGATCGATGCAGCGTTCGGCCAGCGCCAACGCTTCGACTTCGCGCAGATGGCGGTGCGGGATGATCGCGAACGCGTCTTCGCGCACCCGGGCCAGCGCGGCGTTGTCGGCAGTCAGCTCGCGCAGATGTTCGGCGCAGTCCACCAGAAAGTGATGGAAGCCGTCGACATCCAGCTGTTCGTTGCCGGCGGGCGGATCGATCTGCAGATGGATCACCGCAAGCCCCACATCGTTGTCGTGCAGCGGCCGCAGCGCCGTATGCGCGACTTCCAGCAGATGATCGCGGTTGGGCAGATTGGTGTGGGGGTCGTGACGTTCGAGATACCGCAGGCGGCTTTCGATCTCGCGCCTGCGGGCGATCTCGTAAGCGACCGCGACATAGTCACCGATGCTGCCGGCGAAGGCATGGTCCTCGGGCCGCCACATCCGCGCGCTGCCGAGATGCTCGTGGCAGACAACGCCGAGCAGCTCGCCTTCGGCACGCACCGGCGCATCCAGCAGCGAATGGATATCGTGACGCCGCAGATAGGCGCCGAGCGCTTCCTCGGACGCGGACGCGGTGGCGTCGTGGTCGACATCGGCGATATCGATCACCCGCACTTCGGCCAGCTGGGTGCCGTATTCGGAATCCAGCAGCAAGGTTTCATCGAAACCTGGCGGATTGTGTTCGCCGGTGCGCCGGTCGAAGGCATGGATACAGCGCAGTTGGTGCGCTGCGGCATCCACGCGCCAGATGTTGACGCGCTCCACTTCGAGAGTCTCGGCGGCGACCTCGCAGATTTCGGCAATGGCGCTGTCGAAGGTGCAGTCCTCATGCCACACCCGCCTGCCCAGTGCGACCAGGGCGTGATTATGGCGACGCGCACGCGCGCCACGGTCCAGCTGCTTTGGACTTCCCGCGCTTGCCATCATCGCCCCCTGCCCCTTCGCGAAATTCCGCAGTCGCCGGATAGGACCGCAGCATTTGAAGACCTGCCCGCCAACAGCCGGACAATGCATATTCCCCGATTGCTCCCTCGATTCCAGTCTAGCTGCATTTCGCAGCGTGCGTAGGCGACCGATCAATTCACCGTGCAGGTCAACGTGACCGTCACCGAGCCGTTGAGCGGCAGGGTTGGAAGCGTTGCACCCGCCCCCTGCAGCGCGGCCACCAAGGCTGCGCCCGTGGGCACCGGACAGGCTGCGCCGCCGGCAGCAGTACAGCTGGCGGTGGTACAGGTCAGACCGGTCGGCGCCGGGTCGGTCAGCACCGAACCGTTGGCGGCATCGGGCCCGAGATTGGTCACAACGATGCTGTAGTTGGCCGTGGTACCGGAGACAACCGTATCCGCCGCCTGGTCGACCTCGCCGTTGACGCCCGGGGTATTGGTTTTGGTCACCCGCAGATCGGCCTGACTTTTACGGGTATTGGTGAGCGTGCAGGTCAGGTCGTCGCCGGCAACCGCGGTGACGGTGAAGCTGGTACCGCTGCCGCTGGGCGTCTGCCCGCCGGCGAGGGCGTTGGTACAGGCATAGGTGGTCGTGTAGTTGGTGAGCAAAGCGCCGGCCGCACCCGCTTCGCTCAGGGTGTAGATCGCACCCAAGGCACCCGGACTGAGCGTTGCGACGCCTGTGGCCGTGGTGCCCGCGCCCGTCGTGGTGACCGTAGCGGGGCCGCCAGTGCCGGCGATGGTGAGCGCGAACTGGTCGGCCGCGACGAAACGGCCGCTGGGGACTGCTTTCTGCAGGCGCAGGATCGGCAGCTTGGTGTTGGTGAACGTGCAGGTGAAGCTGACGCTTGCGCCGATTTCCGCGCCGGTGATGGTGTAAGTACTGCCGGTCAGGCTGCCCACGGTGACACTGGCGTTGTTGATGCAGGTGGCCCCGGTCAGCTGCCAGCCTGCGGGCAAGGTGTTTTCATTGATGGTGACTGCGGTGGTCGGCGAGGTGATGGTGTAAGCCAATGTTGCGGCGCTGGCGGTGTTGCCATCGACCTGGGTCGGGGTGTTGACCACGGTCGTCGTCACCGTGCCGGTAGTTTGCGCGGTATTGGTCAATGCGAAGCCAAACGCCCCGCCGACGCCACCGAGCGTGGTCTTTTGCAGGATGAGCCTGCGCGACACGGTGAACTGGTAGTCTTCCACTTCACCGCTCTGCACCGTGCTGACCGGCGTATTGCAGTTGTCGAGCGCAGTGTTGTTGGTACAGACGCGGAAACGGGCGAAGGTCGGGCCGATGATCGCGGTCAGCGGCACGGCGATATTGAGATTGGTCGTGCCGACCGCGACTGCCTGGGCAGCGATCATCTGCTCGCCAGCATCGTTGAAATCGCCGTCGGCGTTCCAGTCGAACCACACGCTGAGGAAACCGGCCGCGTTCTGGATGCTGACCGGCACGACGGTAGTTTCACCGGTCGGCAGCAGTGGGGTCAGGGTCACGCCGTCCTCATCGTCGGTGTTGTCGATGTCGTCGCCGGTGGCGGTGGCGTTGTTGAGCAGTGCGGCATCGGCATCGACGGCGGCGCCCATGCGGATACCGGCGATGGTGTGGGTGGGGTTGCCGTAACTGATCGGCGCATCGCCGACATCGGCGTTGTCGGATTCCAGCAGGAACGAGGCATTGGTGGCGCCATAGGCGAGGGTTGCGACCGCGCCCGCCATTTGCAGCGTGTACAGACTGGCCGGGGTCGCGCCGCCGTTGCGGAAATAGGCGCCGCCGGTGAAGCCGTTCGGCTCGTTGTTGATGTTGCCGTTGGGCGTGTCGAAGTTGCCGCTGGCATTGGTGACCGACAGCGTCGCCAAGGCGACATGACCTGCAGGCGTCAGGAATCCCTCTGTGCTGGCATTGGCGCCGGTGACCAGCTTGCCGTCATCGGCCTCGTCCGGCGCCTGGCCGGCATCGTAGGCGGCAGGTGCAAGCGATGTATTCGCCGGCGTGCCTGCGACGACCTGTGCAGTGGCCGTTGCATTGCGCACGAACCCGGTGACGGTCTGTTCGACGTTCTGGAACACCGAAGCGATCAGCAGCGCATCATCGCCGGCATTGGAGGGCACGCTGGTATCGGGCAACGTGATGCTGACCGTACCCGAGGCCGCGCCGCCCAGCAGGGTGTTGATCTCGTTCTCGAACAGCACCACGTGGTAGCTGGCGACGGTGAAGAACGACGTGCCGGCCGGCGAACCGGTCGGGGAAGTGTTGATGGTGATGAAGCGGGTATCGCCGCTGGGCGTGCCGCCGATCACCAGCGCGTTCTGCTTGTTGATGGTGCCGCCGGGGCCGACGATGCGCGCAGTGAGCTGATTGTTGCTGGTGGTGGCCGGCGGCGTACCGACGCGCGGCTCGGGGTAGTTGTCGCCCAGGCCGGTACCGGCAGTGTTTCCGTTGACGCACAGGCCGCCGGTGACATCCGCGTTCGAACAATGATCGCGCTCGAAGGTGGGCCAGATGAACAGCATGCGGTTCTTGCCGCTGGGGATATTGAAGCTGGCGATGGTGGGCGTACCGGTCGCGGTGGCGCCGGTTGCGGTGGCGGTTTGCGTGCTGAGGTGCTGCACCTGCGCAGCGTAGGCAGCCTGGATGCATGCAACCGACATGACCGCGGCAAAAAGCATCGCCCGCAGTGATTCCGTAGCGATATTTCCGCTGCGCGGCATCAACGCACTCGCGATGTGGATCCACATCCGACTTGCTTTCATGACAATCCTTTTGTTGCGTTTCGCTTCCCTGGCGAACCGCCCTGATCGGCACGTCACACATACGCACGATGCCGCCCGACGGCGGCAGTGGCATTGGTGATCCATGGCGTGCTGAAAAAGTCCGGTCAACCAGTGGCCCGTGTGCAAGATAAGCGGGAGCGTCATCGCGCTCATACCTGTCATCTGTGACAGGTTGGATTTTTTGAAGGGCGATGCGACTGCGGTGACATCGCCGCGTCGAGCGATGCACATATCATCGAAAAAAAATGCTGCTTGCTTTCCGACACTGTATTGACTGGGCAAGGACTATTGCTAAACGGCAGCACTCGCCCGCCATGGCATGCGTCGCTCAGGCACACGCTGCTGACGCTGCAGGCCTTGGCGGTCTATCGGGGCCGACACACTGGCGTATGCAGCAATCCGTAAGCGCCTAACCAACCCCACTCTTGACGTTCCATGGCAACAATGCATCGATCTGCTCAACGCGCTGTGCGCTCGGCAGATCGGTGAACACTCGGCGCAGATAGACGTAAGGCTCGAGCCCATTGGCTTTGGCGGTTTCGATCAGGCTGTACAAGTTCGCGCTGGCGGTGGCGCCGGATGGGCTGGCCGAGAATAGCCAGTTCTTTCGGCCCACCACGAACGGTCGGATCGCATTCTCCGCGGCGTTGTTGTCGATCGG
>JANOXT010000153.1:0-2010 GCA_031418555.1 Lysobacterales bacterium
CCCGCGCGACAACTCGCGGTACAAACCCTCTTTCTCGTCCTCGTAGCTTCGCCATTCGTCGCGACTCATGTCCCGGCCAAACAAGACCGGGAAGATCTCACTATTGCGGCGTCCATCAAGCTTCGCCCGATCCTCCTTCGACTGCAGACGCTCGGTGGCGGCTGGCGGCGCGCTCTGCGTCCGCAACCAGGGCTTGATCGAGGCGTACTGCGCGTAGAAATGGGTCAGATCCGGCACCAGATCCTTGATCACCGGCATATGCGGTAACGGGTAGATCGGCACTTCCTGCTTGCCGCATTCCGATATCGCTTTGGTGCAGGCCAGCGTATTGGTGCCGTCGATGTTCATCGCACAGCTGCCGCAGATGCCTTCACGGCATGAACGGCGAAAGGTCAGCGTCGGATCGATTTCATTCTTGATCTTGATCAGTGCGTCCAACACCATCGGACCGCAGGTATCCAGATCGACTTCGTAGGTGTCCGTGCGCGGATTCTCGTCGTCGTCCGGGCTCCAGCGATACACCTTGAATTCGCGCGTGCGCTTGGCGCCGGCGGGCGCGGAGAAGCGCTTGCCCTTGTGAACTTTGGAATTTTTTGGAAGCGAAAACTCAGCCATCGTTACAGTCCGTCAGAGGCGATCGGTTAATACACGCGCAGTTAATACACACGCAGTTAATAAACACGGGCTTTTGCGGGGACGACTTCAACATCATCGGTCAGCGTGTACATGTGCACCGGGCGATAGTCGATACGGGTATTGCCGGCGTCGTCCACCCAGCACAGGCTGTGTTTCTGCCACTCGTGATCGTTGCGATCCGGAAAGTCCTCGTGGGCATGCGCACCGCGAGATTCCTTGCGGTTTTCGGCCGAAACAATCGTGGTCAGCGCCTGACCCAGCAGATTCTGCAGTTCCAGGGTTTCGATCAGATCCGAGTTCCAGATCAGCGAACGGTCGCTGACCTTCACGTCGGCGAATGATGCGTTGATCTCGCGAATTTTGTTCAGACCTTCGGTGAGCGTCTTGCTGGTGCGAAATACCGCCGCATCGTTCTGCATCGTGCGCTGCATTTTGTCGCGGATCACCGAGGTCGGGGTGCCGCCGTTGGCATTGCGCAACTTGTCGAGATTCGCCAGCGACTTGTCGCAGGCATCGCCGGCCAGCGTCTTGTGCGACGCGCCCGGCTTGATGGTTTCGGCGCAGCGGTTGGCCACCGCGCGGCCGAACACCACCAGATCGAGCAGCGAATTGGAGCCCAGGCGATTCGCGCCGTGCACCGACACGCAGGCGGCCTCGCCGATCGCATACAGACCGGGCACCACCGCGTCGGGATCGCCGTTCTTCAATTGAACGACTTCGCCGTGATAGTTGGTGGGAATGCCGCCCATGTTGTAGTGCACGGTCGGAAGTACCGGGATCGGCTGCTTCTCGACGTCGACATTGGCGAAAATCCGCGCGCTTTCAGCGATGCCGGGCAGCTTCTCGTGGATGTCTTTCGGATCGAGATGGGTCAGATCGAGATGGATGTGATCGGCATCCGGACCGACGCCGCGGCCTTCGCGGATCTCGATGGTCATCGAGCGCGAGACCACGTCGCGCGAGGCGAGATCCTTCGCATTCGGCGCGTAGCGCTCCATAAAGCGCTCGCCTTTGCTGTTGCGCAGAATGCCGCCTTCGCCGCGCACGCCTTCGGTGATGAGGCAGCCCGCGCCATAGATGCCGGTCGGGTGGAACTGCACGAACTCCATGTCCTGCAGCCCGAGGCCGGCGCGCAGCGCCATGCCGCCGCCGTCGCCGGTGCAGGTGTGCGCGGAGGTTGCGGAGAAATACGCGCGGCCGTAGCCGCCGGTCGCGAGCACCACGCCCTGCGCGCGGAACAGATGCAGGGTGCCTTCGGCCATGTCCAGCGCGAGCACACCGCGGCAGGCGCCCTCTTCGTCCATGATCAGATCGAGCGCGAAGTATTCGATCATGAAGCGCGCGTCGTGCGCCAGCGACTGCTGGTACAGCGTG
>JANOXT010000154.1:0-5240 GCA_031418555.1 Lysobacterales bacterium
AGATCGAAATCGAGGAACGCGACCCCGCCGAACTCTTGGGCATCGGCGGGGTGCGCACCGTGAGCGAGGGCGTTGGCGCATGGAATCCGGTGTTCGATGTCACGCCTTCGGAACTGATCGACGCCATCGTCACCGATCGAGGCGTCGTCGAGCGCCCGAACCGCGTATCCATGCAGACCTACTTCGGTCATTGAAAAGATGGTCGGTCCACGTCGGTAGAGCGGACTTTAGTCCGCTACGGCCTTGAACAACGGGTTATCCATCGATGAGAGCGAGCTGCGGACTGGTTTTCAACACCCGAATGGTGGGTCAGTCCGCTCTACCAGAGCACCGTTGGCCGTGTAGCGCTATACGGAGCCGTTTGATCGGTTGCATGCCGGTGTCCTTCGGATGCACGCAAGTTGCTGTTTCTGCATAGGAATCAGTCATTCTGCAGCGGGGTGCTGAAGGCCTCCGCGTGCTACACTTCGCGCTTCGCGTACGGACCTGCGCGCGCCCTTCGGAACGACGCCTCGACAGCCTCCGTGCATGCAGCGGGACTCTCCTGTATCGCTCTGCGAAAGCGCCCGCGCCACCGTGCCGCCACTCCAGCATAAGAAGTCGCAATGACCGATCTCGCGAAGGAAATCATCCCCGTCAATCTCGAAGACGAGATGCGCCGCAGCTATCTGGATTACGCCATGAGCGTGATCGTGGGCCGCGCGCTCCCGGACGTGAGGGACGGTCTCAAGCCGGTGCATCGCCGCGTGCTGTTCGCGATGAACGAGCTGGGCGCGCACAGCAACAAGCCTTACTACAAGTCGGCGCGTATCGTCGGTGACGTGATCGGTAAATACCATCCGCACGGCGACCAGTCGGTGTACGACACGCTGGTGCGCATGGCCCAGCCGTTCTCGCTGCGCTATCTGCTGGTGGACGGGCAGGGCAACTTCGGCTCGGTCGACGGCGACAACGCCGCCGCAATGTGTTACACCGAAGCGCGCATGTCCAAGCTCACCCACGAGCTGATGGCCGATATCGACAAGGACACGGTCAACTTCCAGCCCAACTACGATGAAAAGGAACTGGAGCCGACGGTGATGCCGGCGCGGTTTCCGAATCTGCTGGTCAACGGCTCGGCCGGCATTGCGGTGGGCATGGCCACCAATATTCCGCCGCACAATCTGTCGGAGGTGATCGACGCTACCGTCGCGCTGCTCGACAACCCCGAGATCGATGTCGAAGGGCTGATGGAACACATCCCGGGCCCGGATTTTCCCACTGCCGGCATCATCAACGGCGTCGGCGGCATCCATCTGGCCTACCGCACCGGCCGCGGACGGGTGCGCATGCGCGCGCGCGCCGAGGTCGAAGTGGCCGACAACGGCCGCGAGTCGATCATCGTCACCGAAATTCCGTACCAGGTGAACAAGGCCCGGTTGATCGAGAAGATCGCCGAGCTGGTGAAGGAAAAAAAGCTCGAAGGCATCAGCGAACTGCGCGACGAGTCCGACAAGGACGGCATGCGCATCTTCATCGAGGTCAAGCGCGGCGACTCCGCTGAAGTCGTGCTCAACAACCTCTATCAGCAGACGCAGATGGAGTCGGTGTTCGGCATCAACATGGTGGCGCTGGTCGACGGCCGTCCGCAGCTGCTGAATCTCAAGCAGATTCTCGAAGCCTTCGTCCGCCACCGTCGCGAAGTCGTCACCCGCCGCACCATTTTCGAGCTGCGCAAGGCGCGTGCCCGCGCGCATATTCTCGAAGGTCTGACGGTCGCGCTGGCGAACATCGACGAGATGATCGAACTGATCAAGACCTCGGCCAATCCCAACGAAGCCCGCGAGCGGCTGCTGGCCAAAACCTGGGATGCCGGGCTGGTCGCGTCGCTGCTTGCCGCTGCGGGCAGCGATGCCTCCAAGCCGGAAGATTTGCCGGCCGGCGTGGGTCTGATGGATGGCCTGAACGGCCAGCACTTCTACCAGCTGACCGAAATCCAGGCCAGAGAAATCCTTGAAATGCGTCTGCACCGCCTGACCGGGCTGGAGCAGGACAAGCTGACCGAGGAATATAAAACGCTGCTCGGCGCGATTCGTGCACTGATCGAGATTCTTGAAAATCCAGACCGTTTGCGCGAAGTCATCCGCGATGAACTTCTCGAAGTGAAAGAAGCCTTCGGCGACGCGCGCCGCAGCGAAATCCGCGCCAGCGAAGAAGATCTGGACATCCTCGATCTGATCGCGCCGGAAGACGTGGTGGTCACGCTGTCGCATTCGGGTTATGCCAAGCGTCAGCCGGTCACTGCGTATCGCGCCCAGAAACGCGGCGGTCGCGGCCGCAATGCCGCTGCGACCAAGGACGAGGATTTCATCGATCAACTCTGGCTGGTGAATACGCACGACACGCTGTTGACTTTCACCAGCAGCGGTCGCGTGTTCTGGCTGCCGGTACATCAATTGCCTGACGCCGGCCCGAATGCCCGTGGTCGCCCGATCATCAACTGGATCGCGCTTGAACCCGGTGAGCAGGTGCAGGCGGTCGTGCCGGTGCGCGAGTATGACGAGAGCTGGTTCGTATTTTTCGCCACCCGCGACGGTACGGTGAAGAAGACCCCGCTGACCGAGTTCGCCTACCGGCTGGCGCGCGGCAAGATCGCGATCAACCTCGATGAGGGCGACGCCCTGGTCGGCGTTGCGCTGACCGATGGCGATCGCGACGTGATGCTGTTCGCCAGCAATGGTAAAGCCGTTCGGTTCCACGAATCCGAAGTGCGTGCGATGGGCCGCACCGCGACCGGCGTGCGCGGCATGCGTCTGGTGGCCGGTACCGAGCCTGGCGAAACGGTCGAAGGCGAAGAGAACGGCGACAGCGATGCCGATGCAGACGCGGTCCACGACGGTTCATCCGTCGTGGTCAGTCTGGTCGTGGTGGAAGGCGACGGCGATATTCTCACCGCAAGCGCGCGCGGCTTCGGCAAGCGCACGCCGGTGGTCGATTACCCCCGCAAGGGCCGCGGCATCAAAGGCGTGATCGCAATGAAGACCAGCGAGCGCAACGGCAAGCTGATCGGTGCGATCCAGCTCAGCGATCATCATGAAGTGCTGCTGATCTCCGACGGCGGTACGTTGGTGCGCACGCGCGCCGCCGAGATTTCGCAGGTCGGCCGCAACACCCAGGGCGTGACCCTGATGCGTTTGGCCGACAACGAAACGCTGCAGGCGATCGAACGGCTGGATGCCTCACTGGACGAGGACGAAGCCTCCGACAGCCCTGCTGCCTTGCAGTCGCCTCCAGACCAGGAAGCGCTGCAGCCGGATGGCGGCGCGTAATGCTTAATGTTGCGAATGCATCAACGACAGGCCGCCCGGGGGCGGCCTGTCGATTTTGATGCATCGCACGACCACACGATGGCCGATCAGGGCATCACGAGGAAGTCCCAGGCGTAATCGCTGCCTGTCTGGTGCAACGCCGTCGATGTCTGCAGTACGAACGTCTGGAAGTTATTGGCGCCGTTGAGCGCATGCACTTCGGTGGTGTTGGAGGCGCCGAGCTTGCTGATCGAATACAGATCGACGGTGCCGTCGCGGTTGTAATCGCCCAGCGAGAAATTCCATGCGCCATTGGTGCCTGTCTGTCCCAGTAAAGTGGCGATCTGCAGCAGGAAGTTCTGATAGCCATTGGCACCGTTCAACACATGCACTTCCGTCCTGCCAGAGCCGCCCATCCGCGCGATCCCGTAGACGTCTGCAAAGCCGTCTTTGTTGTAATCGCCGACCTTGAAGACCCAACTGCCGTCGCTGCCGCTCTGGCCCATTGCGGTTGCATGATGGCCCAGGAAGCTCTGGAAATTGCCCGCGCCGTTCAGCACATGCACTTCCGTCTTTCCGGAGGCGCCCATGCGATTGATCGCGTACAAGTCCAGGGTGCCGTCCCGGTCGTAATCACCGACATCGAACTGCCACATCGTATCCGAGCCGGTCGTGTGCAGAGCTGTCGTGCTGTTCAACAAGAAACTCTGATAACCGTTGGCACCGTTGAGGACATGAACTTCCGTGGTGTTTGAGGCTCCCTGCTTTTTGATGACGTAGATATCTTGCGCGCCATCCTTGTTGTAATCGCCCAGCGCGAACGCCCACGATGCGTCGTTGCCGGTCTGGTGCAGCGCGGTAGCGATATGCGAAGCGAAGCTCTGGTAGGTGCCTGTTCCATTCAGCGCATGAACTTCGGTTTTTCCAGAAGCCCCCAGCTTGGCGATCGAAATCAGATTCGGTCCGTTTGCCGCCTGAGGACACTGCACGCCGACTGCGGTGAACGCTGCCGCGACATCGCCGATGCTGTAACCGTAATCCTGCGCGGCAGTCCGTACGCCGCACGCGCCCTGGTTGAAGTCGGTGCTGGCGGTCCAGTACAGATCATTGGCGCGGGCGAACACCTGGAACGCCTTCTGCGTATTCCAGCCCGGCTTGATCGCCAAGGTGTAAAACGCCTTGTTGTACACGCCGGACGAATAATGCACGTCCATCCCTGCGGTGTAGTTGGCGGCATTGCCGATCGAACGGCCGTCCTGCGGCGGATTGGCCATATAACGCAGCGCACCGTTGGCTTTGAAGATGTCCGCACCGACCAGGAAATCGTTGGTGCCCTTGTTGTAGTACTCGGCCGCTTCGCCGGCGATGTCGGAAAACGCCTCATTGATGCCGCCCGACTGGCCCGAGTAGGTCAGGTTCGAGTTCTGAGATGTGTAGCCATGCGAAACCTCATGCGACGCCACGTCGAGGCTGACCAGCGGATAGAACGTGGCCGCACCATCGCCGAAGGTCATCGCCGAGCCGTCCCAGAACGCATTCTCATAGTTCGTGCTGTAGTGCACTTTCATCGTCAGCTGGAATGTCAACGGCGCCTGGCCCATGTAGGCCTGGTACATGTTGTAGATCACGCCGCCGAAAAAGTGAGCGTCGTTCAGCGGCGAGAACGCGCCGTTGATGGCCTTCACGGTGTTGCGCGGACAGGTGTATGCGAACGCCGTCGTGCCCGCGGTACCGCCGTTGAGGTTCACCGTCTTCACGTTGGCGTTGTTCATGGTGCACGTGGTGCCCGACTGGGTCACGTCCATGAAGCCGAAGTTGGTGCCGTATTCGTACTGGCCGGTCTTGGTGTTGCCGCCAGGGCCGGTACCGACCAGCGCATGCTGCAGGTTGTCCCACTGATTCAGAACGCGACCGGTATCGGCATCGACGATCACGGTCGGACGCGACGGCGAA
>JANOXT010000155.1:0-8258 GCA_031418555.1 Lysobacterales bacterium
ACTTCCTGATACCCGGTCATGGCCGTATTGAAAACTACCTCGCCGACGGACAGGCCGGGCGCGCCTACGGATTCGCCCTCGAATACGGTGCCGTCTTCGAGAACAAGGATTGCGGTTTCGGTCACGTGGTTCGCCTATGTCGGGCTACATCAGGTTGCACAAAGCCTCGGACGCAGTGCGGGACCGGTCCGGGGCATGAGGGAATCAGGCGAGCGGGAATTGTACCGATGCGCCCCCGCCTTCGCTAGCAGAATCTCCCTCCAACCTTACTGCCGCGGCGGTTTGCGAGGCCTCGCCCCGGCGCCTGAACACGCGTCCGCATGCCTCAGGCCGGGCTGCGGTGCATGAATCCGCTACTGCGGTGGCAGCACCGACGAGGCGAGCACCCGGCCCATCCGGCTGGCGTCGATCTCGGCCACGATGGCCGCGAAAGCGCTGGCTTGAAGACCGGCCTCGAAGCCGATCCTGAAGTGCACTTCGCCGGCAGGCGTGCGCGAGGAATGGATCGACGACAGGCTCACGCCGTGACCCTCGAACACCTGCAACAGGGCCCGCAGCGCACCGGGGCGGTCTTCGGGCAGATGCACGCTGATGGAGATGCGCTCGACCAGATCCGCGAGCAGATAGCCGACGCGCTCGAAAGTGTGATTGCTTTCGGCCAGCGTAGCGTCATCGAAATGATCGCGGTTGGCCTGCAGGAATCGCGCGCGAAACCCGACGCGTGCGGCATCGTCGCCCTGTGCGATGAGATCGCGCAGCGCGGACAGTTCGTCGACCAGGCTCTCCAACATGTCCAGCGCATACGGATTACCGAACTGGATGTCTTCGTAGATCTGCGGATTCAGCGACAGGATGCGGGTGATGACCGCGACATCCAGCTCGAACGACGCGGAGCGCAAAGGCAGCAACGCCG
The DNA here is from genome assembly GCA_031418555.1 of Lysobacterales bacterium. Taxonomy (GTDB): domain Bacteria; phylum Pseudomonadota; class Gammaproteobacteria; order Xanthomonadales; family Xanthomonadaceae; genus Lysobacter_I. Next base: position 914 of record JANOXT010000155.1, read on the forward strand.
ACGGCGGCCCCAGATGCTGCGCATGGCCGCGCATCACGCCCGCTTCCGCGAGATGGGTCGCGTGCACCATCGCCTGGATCAGCGCCATGGCGCGGTCGTGATAATCGGGCGTCACCCGCACGCACTCGGCCTGCAGCGCCGCGAACAAGGCCGACAGCCAATCGCGCCAGGCATCGATGCGGGCCTCGCAGATCGCCAGCACCTTGCCCTTCAGCGTCGGCGCTTTGGGCGGCGCGGTCATCGGATGCAGACCCGCGACTTCCGCCTGCGACCGCAGCATCGCTGCGACGGGCGCCTGCTTGATCGAAGTGATGTCCAGCCACAGCCGCCCGCGCTCGCGGCCGGCCGACTGCCTGCGCATCTCATCGATGATCGACTCGGTGCTGCGGATGGGCGCAGCGAACAGCAGCACGTCGGCTTCGTCGAGCAGGCGTTCGCTGGGATCGGACGGTGCGGCCGGATCGTGTCCCAGCACCCGCAGCTGCATGCGTTCTTCGAAAAAACGTCGCAGCCAGCGGCCGTACGCGCCTTCGCTGCCGACGATGCCGATCACCGGGCGTCGGGTCATCGCATCATGTTCATGGGCATTCGCAGGCAGGTTCAATCGAGCAGATCGCGCAGTCGATAGTTGCCCGGCGCACGGCCGGCGAGTCTTGTGGCGGCATGCAAAGCGCCACGCGCGAAGATGTCGCGACTGGTCGCCCGATGAATCAATTCGATCCGCTCGCCCTGCCCCGCGAACTGGACCAGATGCTCGCCGACGATGTCGCCGGCGCGGAGGCTGGCATAGCGCGGATCGGCCCCGCCGCGCTGGGCCGCCGCGCCAAGCGCGAGCGCAGTGCCCGAGGGCGCGTCCAGCTTGCGGGCGTGGTGGGACTCGACGATGTCGCAGTCCCAGGCGTGCAGCGCTGAGGCTGCACGTTCGACCAGATCCTCCAGCACCGCTACGCCCAGGCTGAAATTCGCGGCCCACAGCACCGGAATGCGATCGGATGCGGCCTGCAGCGCTGCCAGTTGCTGTGCGGACAGGCCTGTCGTACCCGACACCAGAGAGGCACCGCGCGCCTGGCACAGCGCAAGCAGGGCATCGATGCCCGCAGGCAAGCTGAAATCGACAGCGACATCGAATTCAGGAACGGTTTCCAGCTGGTCCAGCGGATGGAACGGCTGGCCAAGCAGTGCGGAGTGGGTGGAGACCGGCGCCACAGCGGCAACGATCGCCACATCCTCGCGATCCGCAGCAAGACGAAGCAAGGTCTGGCCCATGCGACCGCTGGCGCCGTGAATGAGGACTCGGACGGGAGCGGACATGCAGCCTCTGCGAAACGTACAAAACGGCAAGCAGCATACCGGAGCAGGCGCGCGCGCCGCCGGATCGCATCGCCAGCGTCCGGTTCATCCCAAAAAAAAAGACCCCGGCCGAAGCCAGGGTCCATGTATCACTCGATCTACCGCGTAACGGTTACGGTGTGTTGGTGACGGTCTTCAAGGCGTTGATGATGCCGGTTCCGATCGGCGTCGCCGCCGGCGGCACTACTCCGAACGCTTTGATGTTGGTCTTGATCAGACTTTCGCAAGCGGCCGGCGTGCAGTCGACGCTGGGCTTGGAGTGCATCAAAGCGACCAGGCCTGCGACGTGCGGCGATGCCATCGAAGTGCCGCTGTAGTACACGTAATTGTCGGCGCCCGGAACCGTCGTGCCGGCATTCAGCGTCGAAGCGATCTGCACGCCCGGCGCCGAGACATCGACGCCCGCACCGTAGTTCGAGAAGCTGGCCCTGGCACCGGTCGAGTCAGTCGCACCGACTACGATCAGACCATTGCCGGTGCAGCTCGCCGGCGTGAAACCGGAGACGTTGGCATTGCTGTTGCCGGCGGCAACCACCACCGTGGTACCGCGGCTGATTGCGCCTGTGATCGCGGTCTGCATGACCGAACCGGCGCAGGAACCGCCGCCGCCCAGACTCATGTTGATCACCGAGGCCTTGTTGGCGCCAACCGCAGGCACGCCAGCGACGGCGCCGCCAGAAGCCCAGGTCACCGCATCGGCGATATCGGCCAACGTGCCTCCGCAACGGCCGAGTGCGCGGACCGCCAACACTTTGGCGTTGAATGCCATGCCCGCCACACCGGCCGCGTTATTGGTCACCGCAGCGACCGTGCCGGCCACATGGGTGCCATGCCAGCTGGAATTGGAGGCAGTGGAACCTGCAAAACATTGCCCGGCCGTGGTCCAGTCGCCCGGATCCAGCGCGCTGCTGTCACGGCCGTTGCCATCGTTGGCGGTAGCGACATTGCTGATGAAGTCGTAGCCGTTGATGATGTTGGCATTGAGGTCCACGTGCGGGCGATAGCCGGTATCGATCACTGCGACGATTTTGCCCGCGCCAAGAAATCCGAGATTCCATGCCTGATCGGCGTTGCTGCCGCCAACGCCGCTCTGGAAGCCGTACTGCAGATTGTAGAAGGTGTCGTTGGGGGTCAGGGTGGGATACAGACGGATGTTGGGTTCGACCGCCAGCACGGCCGGATCGGCTGCGATCTGGCGCATCAGGGTTTCGGCATCGACCCGATCCAGTTTGCGATCGGCGCCGATCAGTTCGGCACCCACGCCGAGGGTGCGCTCATAGCGGAGTTTGAGCGCTTTGCCGCGGCCCAGCGCGCTGCTGGCGACGCGGTCCAGCGACTGTTGCAGCGCAGTGGCGCTGGCTTTCTGGGCGCTGCCGACGCGATAGGTGACGATGAAGCCATCGACCGGTTCATTGTTGCTGAGGCCCGACACGTTGACGTTGCCTGCTGCACAGGCAGCGCCGGACACGAAAACAGCGGACACGGCGAGTGCGAGCGCACGGCGGCGCAGATGGGAATGCTTGGATGACATTGTGAAATCTCCATATCTCGATTGATTGCCGCATATGCGGCAGGGATGTCCTGTTCCCTGAGCGACCTGCCCCCAACTTTGCGAAGGAGCTCGGGTCGGACACGATACGGGCGCATGCTGTGCCCGGGCATCACAATGTCGTGCTGCGGCACTCACGTCAACACCGATCCATCATCAAGACTGCACAATTCCGTGACCGCAACCCAGAAACCGACAAAGAGTGATCAGAACGCATCGTGCAGCGTTCCGCATGCTGAAAATGGCTTCTGCGCGTTCACATATTGCAGCGTAAAAAACTGTTAAAAAAATCTCTCTTAACGGCAGACATCGGTCAAGGTGTGACGGCCTCTGCGGCAAGGTAGACGATCTGCGCACGCAGATTGTTCATCGCTTTGCGCATCAGCTGCGAGTAGTCCGCGTTGTATTCGGCCGAACACACCGGTCCGGGCGTGCGGTCGTCCAGCAGGCGCTTGACGATGATCCGGTTGCCATCGCGACGATGGCTTGCGGTGTAACTCACCGGGCCTTGACTGAATGCAGCGTCCGGCGGAATCGCAACGATCCGCAGCGGCGCGGCGAATTCATACACGTATTCCTCTTCCGAGCGCGTGCCGCCGCAGGCACTCTCGCCCGCGGACTGCTCTGGATCCGGCAGCTGACTGGCGACAATGCCGCTGATCGGGGCCACGCTCATGAACCAGGGCGCGATGGTGAAACCACCGGGCACGGTGACCAGGCGTTCGACATCGAAAGTCGCCTGGATGCCGAAATGTTCTTCCATGGGCTTGGGGTCGTCGAAACGCAGTGTGCCGGTCGCGGCGAGCCCGCTGGAACGGAAGTAGTGTTTGACCATGTCATCGCGGGTCCGCAGCGTCGAGCTCGCGGAACTGCTCGCGAGTGGACACCGCAAGACGGCCGTTGAGCTCCAGATCGACGGTGCCCTTCACCGACCCGTCGGCGGCGATGCGCAGCGTCGTCTTCATCCGCTGCCAGTCGTTCGCGCGCTGCGGAGCGGGCGTGGTCGAATCGTCGCGATAGCCGTCCACCAGCAGCACACGCTTGCCGGCAACGCTTTCGGGCAGACTGCCGAAGGGCACAACCGCCGCAGTGGAATCGAGATACAGATCCATCGCAGGCACATAGTTGATGACGTGATTGACCATGGACGCCACTGGAATCTTCGGCAGGGTATACGTCTGTCCGGCATTCACCAGCGCCTGCGTGCTGTCGATGCCCTTCGCTTTCAGCAGCGCCTGCAGCAGCGTTGCATGATCCTTGCAGTCGCCCATCTTGTTGTCGAGAACGACATCCAGATCGCGCGGCACCACGGCGCCCAGGCCGATGCAGTTGCCGGCATAGGAAATCTTTCGCGACACCCATTCGTACAGGCGCTTTGCGGTTTCGCGCGAATCCTTGGCGTCGCCGACGATTTCATCCGCAAGTTTGGCGATGCGCGGCGTAACCGCGGCTTTCGCTTTGGCGCGGGTACCGTACGCCTCAGAGATCTGCGCGTAACTTGCGAACGTCGAGAAGGCATAGCCGGGATAGCGTTCGACATCGAAGGTGGAATCGCGCAGCGTGTCCGGATCGACCGGCTTGGGGTTGTTCCACTGCAATTCGACGATGCGGCGCCCGTTCTGGACCCGGTCGCGGACTTCTTTCATCTGCCAGGCGACATGCTTGAGCGGCAGCGCTTCGGGAGCATCGACGGAGATCAGCACCTCGCCGTAGTAGCGCGCGGGGCTGAAGCTGTCGATGACCGAAAACTGCCCTGGAAACATCGGTTCCCTGGCGGTGAGGCGATACGACAGCACCGTGGTGTCGCCAACCGCCAGTTCTGGAAACACGACCGTGAGCGTAGTGCGGTCCGAATAGATCGGCGAATCGCCATTCTGCCCGCGGCTGGTGTTTTCCTGGAAATTGCCGGGTGGAACTTCGATTTTCCTGCCGTCGGCCTTGAGCGTGTACGCCGAAAGAATGGCGGCTTTCTGGATGCTGGTGCTGTATCCGATCGAACTGTCTTTGGCGATGCCGACGCCGGTTTCCTTCATGACCTTGATGGCGGTTTCGACGATTTCGGTGAAGCTGCCGTCGGCATTCACCACGTACCGGTGCTGTTCGCGTTCGAGGCGAAGCGGCTCATCATCGGATTTCGCGCAGGCGTTACCCGCACCAAACCCCGCAACAGCAAGCATAAGCAGGATAGACGTGACCGCTGATCTGTTCGACATGGACTCCCCCGGTCATGGTATTGGCTGGATCAGTATCTTCAAGCAATATGAAACCAGTGCGAAGTCGGCACGGCTGCATTTCGGCACCAGCTCCACTTCGGCACCAGCTCCGCTCAGGAGACCATCTTCTCCCAGAAACTCTTCACCCCGTCGATGAAGGTGCTGGATCGCGGCGAATGGCGGCGCGCGCCCTCACCCAGAAAAGTCTCTTCGAACTGTTTGAGCAGATCGCGCTGCTGCGGGGTCAGATTGACCGGCGTTTCGACCACTACGCGGCAGTACAGATCGCCTGTGGTGCGGCTGCGCACCGATTTCACGCCCTTCTCGCGCAGGCGAAAGACCTTGCCCGTCTGGGTTTCGGTGGGTACGCGTATTTCGGCCTCGCCGCCCAAAGTAGGGACGCGGATCGTGTCGCCCAGCGCCGCCTGCGAGAAGCGGATCGGCACTTCGCAGTGCAGATCATCGCCGTCGCGCTGGAAGATCGCATGTTCGCGCACCCGGATTTCGACATACAGATCGCCCGCCTGCGCCCCTGCAGGTCCGGCTTCGCCTTCGCCACTCAGGCGGATACGGTCGCCGTTGTCCACGCCCGATGGAATCTTCACCGAAAGGACTTTTTCCTCTTCGACGCGTCCGGCACCGTGGCAGGATTGACAGGGATTGCTGAGCTTCTGTCCGCGTCCGCCGCACGTAGGACACGGCTGTTGCATCGAGAAGATGCCGCGCTGGAAACGTACCTGGCCGCGTCCCTGGCAAGTGGCGCAGCTTTCGATCTTGCCGTCCTCCGAGCCGCTGCCTTTGCAGGGCCCGCAGCCGACCATCGTCGGCACTTCGATACGTTTGTCGACGCCAGCCACCGCGTCTTCAAGATCGAGCTCGATCACATAGCCGATATCGGCGCGGCGACGCGCGCCGCGCGCCGCGCCACCTCCGCCACAAATATTGCCGAAAATATCGCCGAAAATATCGTTGATATCGGCTTGGCTTTGGCCGCCGCCACCGCTACCGGTTCCGCGCTCGAACGCCGCATGGCCATGCGCGTCGTAGGCGCGGCGCTTGCTGGCATCGGACAGCATTTCGTAAGCTTCCTTGGCCTCCTTGAACGCGGCTTCCGCGCTGGCATCGTCTGGATTGCGATCCGGATGAAGCTTCATCGCCAGACGACGATAGGCTTTCTTCAGCTCTTCCTCGCTGGCGTTGCGGGCCACGCCCAGAACGTCGTAATAATCGCGCTTGCTCACTGGTCTACGGCTGCCGGCAGGTCAAATGCCAAAGGCCAAAAGCCAGAAAAAACGGATATCCGCTTTTTTGGCATTTGACCTTTGATCCTTGAGGGATCGATAACGAAGTGCCGCCGTCCTTGCGAACGACGGCACCGGCTTGCATCACTTCTTGTCTTCGTCGCGCACTTCGGTGAATTCGGCATCCACCACATCGTCGTTCCCGGGGGACGCGGATGGATCGCCATCGCCTGCGGATTGCTGGCCCGCATTGGCCGCGCCCATCAGCGATTGCACCACTTCTTCCAGCGCCTTCGACTTGGCCTCGATCTGGCCCTTGTCGTCGCCCTTCATGGCGGTCTCGACTTCGGCGATCGCACCCTCGGCCCGGCCGATCAGTTCGCCCGGCAGTTTGTCGCCGTTCTCCTTGATCGCGGTACGGCTGGCGTGAATCAGCGCATCGGCTTGATTGCGCGCCTGCACCAGCTCATGGAACTTCACGTCGTCTTCGCGATGCGCTTCGGCGTCCTGCACCATCCGCTGGATCTCGTCGTCCGACAGGCCGGAACCGGCCTTGATCTCGACCTTCTGTTCTTTGCCGGTTTTCTTGTCCTTCGCCGAAACATGCAGGATGCCGTTGGCATCGATGTCGAAAGTCACTTCAACCTGCGGTTCGCCGCGGCGCGCAGGCTCGATACCGGCCAAGTCGAAACGCGCCAGCGACTTGTTGTAAGCCGCCTGCGCGCGCTCGCCCTGCAGTACGTGCACGGTTACCGCAGTCTGATTGTCGGCAGCGGTGGAATAGGTCTGGGTGGCCTTGGTCGGGATGGTGGTGTTCTTCTCGATGATCTTGTTGAACTCGCCGCCCATCACTTCGATACCCAGCGACAGCGGGGTCACGTCGAGCAGCAGCACGTCCTTGACGTCGCCGGCCAGCACGCCGCCCTGGATCGCGGCGCCGATGGCGACGGCCTCGTCCGGGTTGACGTCCTTGCGCGGTTCCTTGCCGAAGA
>JANOXT010000156.1:0-5451 GCA_031418555.1 Lysobacterales bacterium
CTTCCTGCACATGATGAAGGAAGTGCCGAGCGAGCCGCTGGAACTCAATCCGGTCGCTGCAAAGGCCCTGGACCTGCTGTTTATCCTGCACGCCGATCACGAGCAGAACGCTTCCACCTCGACGGTGCGTCTGGTCGGCTCCACCGGCGCCAATCCGTATGCCTGCGTGGCCGCGGGCGTGGCCGCGCTGTGGGGGCCCGCACACGGCGGCGCCAACGAAGCCGTGCTCAGGATGCTGGCCGAAATCGGCAGGCCGGAAAACGTACAGTCGGCGATCGACAAGGCCAAGAACAAGGAGTCCGGGTTCCGTCTGATGGGCTTCGGCCATCGCGTCTACAAGAACTTCGATCCGCGCGCCAAGATCATCCGTGAGATGTGCTACAAAGTGCTGAACGAGTTGGGCGTGAACGACCCGCTGCTTGATGTGGCGATGAAGCTCGAAGAAGCGGCGCTGAAAGACGATTACTTCGTACAGCGCAAACTCTATCCGAACGTCGATTTCTATTCCGGCATCATCTACAAGGCGTTGGGCATTCCGACCGAGATGTTTACGGTGATGTTCGCGATCGCCCGGACGTCTGGCTGGGTTGCGCACTGGCTGGAACAGCAGACCGATCCCGAGGCCAAAATCGGCCGTCCGCGTCAGATCTACACCGGTTATGCCGCGCGCGACTATGCCGGAATGGACAAGCGCTGATCCTGATTGGTCTGCTTCTGATTGGACCGCTCGTGATCGGACCGCGTTTTTGCAGAAATCAAAAAACCCCGCAGATTGCGGGGTTTTTTATGCTTCTGCTTCCGGTAAAGCAGCCTTCAGGCCGCTGCTTATTCAACGAAACAGCGGCCTGAAAGCCGCGCTAACGTAGCAGCTTTACGCCAACAGCGAACGCAGCATCCACGCATTCTTTTCGTGGCTGTTCAAACGCCGCGTCATCAGGTCGACGGTCGGATCATCGCCGGCGTCGTCCGCGGTCTTCAGGACCTTGCGCGCGGTACGGCAGACGGTTTCATTGCCGACAACCAGCTGGCGCACCATTTCGCGCCAATCGGCGGTATCGGCGAGGCCCGGCTCTTCGGCGATCGATGTGAGCCTGATGAATTCGGCGTAGGAACCCGGCGCGTTGAAGCCCAGCGCGCGAATGCGCTCGGCGGTTTCGTCCAGCGCGGTCCACTGTTCGGTGTACTGACCTTCAAACATCAGATGCAGGCTGTTGAACATCGGTCCGTTGACGTTCCAATGAAAATTATGGGTCTTCAGATACAGCGTGAAACTGTCGGCGAGAAAGCGCGACAAGCCCTCGGAGATTTTCTTGCGGTCGGACGATGCGATCCCGATATCGATCTGGCCCGGGGTGTTGTCCGCACGGGCTTTGGCGGTTTGGGATTTGTCTGTTTTCGATGGCTTGGCCATGGCTCGTCTCCGGGTAGTAGATAGATCACACTATCGTCCGATAGGTTGCATTAGAAATCCGTTTTTTCCTGCACAAGCACCGATATCGATCATGGAACCCGCAAAAAACAGGCCTGTCCCCGGTAAACCGCACGATCGCGCCCTGCAGAACGCACGGCGCGCGGTCGATGGCGGCTTGTCGCGCGACCGTGGACGCCTGCTCGGGCTATGGTCGCGCTGGAGCGGCAAGCCGGCCGATATCGAAGCGCAAAAGATGTTCTCCGATGCGCTCGCGACATCGGTCGCGGCGCGCGAAGCGCGTGCCCTGTCGCTGCCGACCGTATTCGAGATCGATCCGGCATTACCCATCGGCGCAGAGGCCGGGCGCATCGTTGAACTGATCCGCGACCATCAGGTTGTCGTGATCGCCGGCGAAACCGGCTCAGGCAAAACCACGCAGCTTCCGAAGCTGTGCCTTGCCGCCGGCCGCGGCGCCGCCGGCATGATCGGCTGTACCCAGCCGCGCCGCATCGCCGCGCGCGCGGTGGCGCGACGGGTTGCTGAAGAGTTGAACACGCAGATGGGTGCGCTGGTCGGTTATCAAGTGCGCTTCAACGATAACGTCGGCGAACAGACCGCGATCAAATTCATGACCGACGGCATTTTATTGGCCGAGATCCAATCGGATCGCTGGCTGTCCGCTTACGACACCATCATCGTCGACGAGGCTCACGAGCGCAGCCTCAACATCGATTTCCTGCTGGGTTATCTCAAGCAATTGCTGCAGAAACGCCGCGATCTGAAAGTGATCGTCACCTCCGCGACCATCGATACCGAACGCTTCTCGCAGCATTTCGGCAATGCGCCGGTGGTGAACGTGGACGGGCGCGGCTATCCGGTGGAGGTGCGCTACCGGCCGCTGAATGCGGGCAGCGACACAGCCGACGACGGCGAGCGCGATGCGGATGAAGGCGGCCGTTCGGTGCTGGACGGTATCGTCTCGGCGTGCGACGAAATCGCTCGCGATGCAACTGCGTTTGGAGGCGCGGCCGGCGACGTGCTGATCTTCTTGCCCGGCGAGCGCGAGATCCGCGATGCGCATCAGGCGCTTGAGAAGCGCAAGTATCGGCATACCGAAGTGCTGCCGCTGTACGCGCGGCTGTCGACGCGCGACCAGGATCGCGTCTTCAATCCCGGCCCGCAGCGGCGGATCGTACTGGCGACCAACGTTGCGGAAACTTCGCTGACCGTGCCGCGCATCCACTACGTGATCGATCCGGGCTTTGCGCGCGTGAAGCGCTACAGCCCGCGGCAGAAACTCGACCGGCTGCACATCGAAGCGATTTCGCAGGCCAGCGCCGACCAGCGCAAGGGCCGCTGCGGCCGTATCGCGCCCGGTACCTGCTACCGCCTGTATGCGGAAGCCGATTTCCTCGCGCGCGATGCATACACCGACCCGGAAATCCGTCGCGCCGCGCTGGCCGGCGTGATCCTGCGGATGCTGTCCTTGGGACTGGGCAGGATCGAAGATTTCCCGTTCGTGGAGCCGCCTGATCCGCGCGCGGTCGCCGACGGCTGGCAGCAGCTGTCGGAGCTCGGGGCGATCGATGTGGAGCGCAAGCTCACCCACATCGGTCGGACCATGGCGCGGCTGCCGGTGGACGTGAAGCTGGCGCGGATGCTCATCGCCGCACAGAAGCACGGCTGCCTGCACGAGATGCTGGCGATCGCGAGTTTCCTCGGCATCCAGGATCCGCGCGAGCGGCCTTCCGATCAGCGTGGCGCTGCGGATGCGGCGCATGCCGGATTTGCGGATCCGAAGTCGGAGTTCGTAGGCATCGTCAAGCTCTGGGATGCATATCGCGCCGCGCACGAGGAGATGACCCAGTCGCAGCTGCGCAAATGGGCGGAGAAACATTTTCTGGGTTTTCTCAGACTGCGCGAATGGCGCGAGCTGCATCGGCAGCTGAAACTGCAGTGCGATGAATTGGACTGGGGTGCTGTCAAGACGAGCGGCAGAGCGGGCGGTAGAGCGGGCTTCAGCCCGCTACACACTGCCAAAGAAGATCAGCGGCCTGAAGGCCGCTCTACCGACGATGCGCTGCTAACCGGTCCTGGCGGTCGCCCGGGCCCAAGCCTGTCATCGCTGGTGTCGGATGCAGCAGTCACGCTGCGCCAGGGCGCACCCTATGTGTCTCTCCACCGCGCACTGATCGCTGGTCTGCCCACGCAGATCGGCAATCGCAGCGAGCGCGGCCTCTACGACGGGCCGCGCGGTCGCAAATACACGCTTTTTCCCGGCTCGCCGTTGTCAAGGAAACCACCGGCCTGGTTATTGTCGGCAACGCTGCTGGACACCGAAAAGGTGTGGTCGATGACCAATGCCGCGATCGAGCCGGAATGGGCGATCGACGAATTACCGCATCTGCTTGCGCGCCGGCATCACGATCCGCACTGGGCGCGTTCGCAGGGCAGGGTGGTGGGCAGTGAGCAGATCAGTCTGTTCGGTCTGGTGCTGGCGCCGAAGAAGCCGGTGCACTACGGTGCGCTGTTTCCGGAGGAATCGCGGCAGATATTCGCGCGCGATGCGCTGGTGACCGGCGAGATCAACACCCGCGCGGGGTTTCTTCAGCGCAATCTGGCGATGTTGGCCAAAGCGAAAGAAGAAGAAGCCAAGCAGCGTCGCGCCGGACTGATCGTCGACGAAGACTGGCAGGCGCAGTGGTATCTCGACCGTCTGCCGCCCCACGTCCACAATCAGCAGGCCCTCGATGCCTGGTACGGCAAGCTGCCGGCGGCGGAAAAAGCTGCGCTCGAATGGTCTTTCGATGATCTGATGGTCGGTGGCGCCAGCGACGCCGAACGCTTTCCGCCGTATTTGCCGCTGGGCGAGGTGCGGCTGGCCGTGAACTATCGCTTCGAGCCCGGCGCACCCGATGACGGCATGACCGTTGCGGTGCCGCTGCATCTGCTCAACGCGCTCGATGCGGCGCGGCTGTCGTGGCTGGCGCCGGGCTTCGTCGCCGACAAGGCCGCGGCGCTCATCAAATCGTTGCCGAAAATCCTGCGTCGCAATTTCGTACCGGCGCCGGATTTCGCGCGCGCGTTCGCCGAAGCGTATCCACAGCCCGATGCCGACAGTTTCGAAGGGGCTCAGGGGCGCTTTCTGAAGAAACTCACCGGCGTCGATATGAGCGCCCTGGATTTCGATGTCGCCGGGATCGATGCGCATCTGCGCGCGAATTTGCGCTTGTTCGATGCGGATGGCCGGCATGTGCTCGCGGAATCGCGCGATCTCGGCGACCTCCGCACGCGTTTCGGCAAGCGCGCGGCCGATGCGTTTTCGGCGCGGGCAGCGGAGGGGCTTGCGCAAGGCGGTTTGATCGATTTCCCGACGGTGTCGATTCCGGTGTCGGTGCCGGGCGCGGGTGGCGTCCCCGCATATCCCGCACTGCACGACGACGGCGACAGCGTATCGCTGGCAGTGCACGCCGATCGCGGCGAAGCGTCGCGCCACCATCCGCAGGGCGTGCGCCGGCTGCTGCGCATCGCGCATGCCGAAAAATTCAAGCAGGCGCGCAAACAGCTGCCGGTTCCGCCCAAGACCTCATTGCTGTACGCCGCCATCGAGTCGGCCGACCCACGCCGCGACGGTCTGAAAGACAGCGACCGGCTGCGCCAGGATCTGGTCGAGGGCGCGTTCGCCGCGCTCGCCGCCGACGGCCTTGAAGACATTCGCGATGCCGCCGCGTTCGCGCAGCGTCGCGACGCCATCGCAAAGCAGCTGTTCGCCGAAGCGATGACCCGGCTGCAGCAGGCCGACACCATTCTTGCGCGCGTCGCCGAAGTGCGCGCCGCGCTGGAATCGAAGCTGATGGGCTGGGCGAAAGCCAACCTCGACGATATGCATGCGCAGCTGGCCGCGCTGGCGTCACCTGGATTTCTGCGCGACACGCCTGCCGTTGCCCTGAGCGAATACCCGCGCTATCTCAAAGCGATCACCCTGCGCGCCGAGCGCGCGCTGCGCGACCCGGTGCGCGACCAAGCACGGATGCTGGACA